>CAYGWJ010000056.1:0-23902 GCA_964353405.1 uncultured Anaerolineae bacterium | reverse complement strand
TTTACAATGCCTATCGCGAGTTCTTGCAAGCCTTGTTCATCGCTCGCCGAACGTATCCGATTGCTTACAACAAGTGGATTCGGGAACAGGTGGAGGAGATTCTGGGGCTGCCCGAGTTGTACTCGCAACTCACTCATCTGTTTGAAATCAAGCAGTTTAAGAGTTCCGAGATTGCGGATAAGGCCAAAGAGGTGGAACAACTGCTTGACGAATATGCACCTGCACCCGGCACAGACTGATTGACTGATTTTCCGATTCTGTTATAATCCGACCCGCCTGGAGAGGTCGCATAGTTCGGTCGAGTGCGCGCGACTCGAAATCGCGTATGGAGTAATCCATCGTGGGTTCAAATCCCACCCTCTCCGCTGGCAAATAGCAGATGGCTGATGGCGGATGGTTCAAGGTCATCAGCCATTTTCTATCGGTGACGGTCACCTTGTCACCTTGTCACCTTGTCACCCTGTCACCGTGTCACCTTGTCAGGTCTGCCCATGCAACGCGAGCTCGAGCGACATTTCCGCCGCAACTTTATCGCCAACATGTGGGATGGCACACTGTGGATGTCTGGCTTTAGCTTTCTTTCGGCGGCCACCATCCTGCCGGTGTACTTTTCACACCTCTCGTCGTCCACGCTTTTGCTCGGCCTCATCCCGGCACTGCTTGACCTGGGCTGGTTCATGCCGCAGCTCCTTACGGCTCACACTGTGGAAAAATTGCCGCGCAAGTTGCCCCTGGTTTTGTCGTTGGGCATCACCGAGCGACTGCCGTTTTTGTTGCTGGTCGGAGGCGCGCTGTGGTTCGCGCAACTGCCGCAGGCCGCAGCGGTGACGCTGTTCTTTGTCCTTATCAGTATCCGCGCGCTGGCGAGTGGACTGGTCGCCACGCCCTGGCAGGAATTGATCGCCAAGGTCATCCCGGTGCAGTGGCGCGGGCGATTCTTTGGCACGTCGCACTCGCTGGGCGGCGCATTGGGGCTGGTTGGCTCGGCTATCGCCGCGTTGATCCTGGCGCGCTATCCTTATCCCGCCAATTTTGCGATCTGCTTCCTCGTCGGGTTTTCGCTCACGGCGCTGTCGTGGGCAGGGCTGGTCTTTACCGTCGAGCCGGCGCAACCGCCGCCGCCCTCGACCTCGGCGAGCTACCGCAAGCGACTCGCATCCATTCTTCGCCAGGATCACAACTTTCGCGAGTATATCTTGAGCCGTGGGCTGGGCTATCTGGGCGGGATGTCGTTCGGATTCTTGGCGGTGTATGGCGTCGAGCGGTTTCAGTTGGCTGACGCGCAGGCCGGCATCTTTTCCGCCGTCATGTCGGCTGCGGGGATGTTGAGCAATGCGCTGTGGGGCTTGTTAGGCGACCGGCGGGGGCACAAGCTGGTGATGGAATCTTCGACGGTGTTGTGGGCTGTGGCACTCGCGGTCGCGCTGGTGGCGCCATCGGTCTGGGTGTATTACCTCGTGTTCGCGCTGGTCGGCGCGGCCAACGCAGGTTTTATCCTCTCGGACTTGTCCATCATCATGGAGTTTGGGCCCGAGGCCCAACGCCCGACCTACATCGGCCTGGCGCGCACACTGTCCGCGCCGTTCCTCTTTGCCGCGCCCCTCATCGGCGGGGCGGTGGCACAGGTGTGGGGCTATCCGTGGATGTTTGCACTGGCGCTGGCGCTCACCCTCGTCAGTCTGGTGCTGTTGCAGTTGCGCGTGGTCGAACCCCGTGGAGCGTCGAGTCCAGACCATTGAGCGAAAAGAAAGAGCGTGGAGAGCTATCGCTCTGCTCTCCACGCTCTGCGCTTGACGCTTCACCTCAAGACTTGGGACGCTCGGCCAACGTTACCACCACGTCCTTCTGCTGGCCGTCGCGCAGAACCGTCAGCGTGATCTTGTCGCCGGGGCGCTTGGACGTGAACAGGTAATCAATGACGCCGTCCATCCCCGTCACGCCGTTCCCATCCACCGCCACGATCACATCGCCGCCGACGTTGACCTGGCTGCCGTCAATCTCGACCTGCTTCGTGCTGCCCAGGACGCCGGCCTTGTCCGACGGGCCGCCCTTGACGACCTGGCTCACCAGCACGCCGCGTTGATCAGCCGGGAGACTCATTGCCGTGGCCACGTCCGGCGTCAGGCTGCCGCCCGAAAGCCCCAGGTAAGCGTACGTATACTTGCCGTCCTTGATGAGCGCCGGAGCAACCTTCTTGACAATGTTCACCGGCACCGCAAAGCCCACACCCGAAGACGAGCGGTTGTCCGAGATGATCATCGTGTCCACGCCGATGACGCGCCCGTGCTTGTCGAGCAGCGGCCCGCCCGAGTTGCCGGGATTGATGGACGCATCCGTCTGGATGACTTCCGGGATCGAGTAGCGGCTGTTGCCGGATTGAATCGTGCGGCCCACCGCGCTGACGATGCCGCTGGTCATGCTCCACATCTGGCCGAAAGGGTTGCCGAGGGCAAACACTCGCTCACCCACCACGAGCGCGGACGAGTCGCCCAGCTCGACCGGCTTGAGCAGCGAGGCATTGACCTCTACTTTAATGACCGCCAGGTCGCTATCGGGATCGGTGCCCACCACCGTGGCGCGAACGGTCGTGCCGTCAATGAACCTGACCTCGACCTTGTCGGCGCCATCCACCACGTGATTGTTCGTCACGATGTGTCCCTCTGTATCAATCACAAAGCCGGAGCCGCTGGCTTCCGTCGGGCCGGTCGGTGGCAAATTGGGCAGTTGCGGCAACCCCGGAACCTGCGGATGTTGCTGTTGCGCGCCCGCCGTCGGCTGGCTCACCACTCGAATGAACACCACCGAGGGGCTCACATTCCTGTACACGTCCGAGGCCACGCGCTCATCGGCGGTGGCGTCCGCCGGAAGCGGGACGGCTGTCGGCGTGGGCGGCGGCGTGACCAGGGGTGCTGCCGAGACCGGCCCAGGCGCTGAAGGACGTGTCTGGCCGGAGCTAACCGGCGCCGATGTGTTCAGCCTGAACGTTCCCATCGTGCGCTGGACATACGGCGCGGCGACGATGCCGCCTACGCAGCCGACGACCAGCACAAGCACCAAAATCAGAGTGATCGCAGAACCTAGCAAAACCGATTTGAATTTCATGGTAACCTCCACGCTCGATTTGTGGTAACTGAACCTTCGCAAGGGTGGCAGCACGTGAATTATGGGTTCGGGTTCGCAGGCCGTTGACCCAGTGTAACCTCGATGTCCTTTTGCTGTCCGTTGCGCAACACAGTTAACGTGATCTTGTCGCCGGGCTGTTTGGAGGTGAACAGGTAGTCAATCACGCTGTCCATCCCCGTCACAGGCTGCTTGTCCACGGCGATGATGACATCGCCGCCCATCGGCGCCTGGCTGCCGTCAATCGTCGCCTGGTTCTGGCTGCCCTGGACACCGGCCTTGTCAGACGGGCTGCCCGAGGCCACCTGAATCACCAGCGCGCCTCGCTGATCGGGCGACAGGTTCATCGCTTCGTTCAGGTCGAGCGTCAGGCTGGTGCCCGTGATGCCCAGCCAGGAATAGCTGTACGTGCCATCCTTGATGAGGGCCGGCGCGACACGCTTGACGATATTCACTGGAATCGAGAATCCAACGCCGGAAGACGAGCCGCCCTGTGATTCGATCTGCGCGTTGACGCCGATCACGCGCCCCTGGCTATCCACCAGCGGCCCGCCCGAGTTGCCCGGATTGATGGACGCGTCGGTTTGGACGACTTCCGGGATCGAATAGCTGCTCGTGCCGGACTGGATCGTGCGGCCTACGGCGCTGACGATGCCGCTCGTCATGGTCCACAACTGTCCGAATGGATTGCCGATTGCAAACACCTGCTGGCCCACGACCAGCGCCGCCGAGTCTCCCAATTCCACCGGTTGAAGCTTGGACGCGTCAACCTCCACCTTGATGACGGCCAGGTCGCTGCTCGGGTCTTGGCCCACGATCGTCGCGTGAACCGTCGTGCCATTGAGGAAGGTGACCTCCACCTTGTCCGCGCCTTGCACGACGTGATCGTTCGTCACAATATGGCCTTGCTTGTCCAGCACAAAACCCGAACCGCTGGCGACTTGCACGCCGCTCGGCGGCTGACTGGGCGCATTCGGCGGAGAGCCAGGCGCCTGCGGATGTCGAAAGTTGGACGTGCCGCCGCTTTGGGTCACCTGGATGTAGACGACCGACGGGCTGACCTTGCGATAAACGTCGGACGCGGTGCGTTCGCTGGCGCTCGCGTCGGCCGCAAGTGGAACGGCCGTTGGCGTTGGCGCCGGCGTGACTTTAGGCGCTGCCACGACCTGAGCGGGCGCGGCAGGCCGCAAATCGCTCGACCTGCTCATCGGCGCAGCGGTATTGGTTCTGAATGCTCCCATCTGCCGCTGGACAAAAGGCGCAGCGACGATACCACCCACGCAGGCAAAGACGAGCGCGCACACGAGTGCTAACGTAATCACCGTCCCCAATAAAACTGATCTGAGCCTCATTCTACCCTCCCTTATTTGGCTTTCGCCAATCACATTCGCTTATAGCCTTGTCTGGCAGTGTAAAGAATAGACCTTTTGTGTGAGAGCCAGATTAGAACCGGGCTAGAGGGTGGTTAACAATTGGGCGCTATCTGGCACAAACCCATGATAGCGCCCTGGAAAGCTGGCCCAGTAAAAATCCAAAATTCACAATCTATTGCGCTACGACAAACGCGATCGCATACTCTCTTTCGTGGCTCAGGCTGATAGCCCACTCGGTCAGCCCCAGCTCTTGCGCGCGCTCCGCGGCTCGACCGTTCAGCGCAACCAGGGGCTTGCCGAGCCGGTCGCGCAGCGTTTCGACCTCGTGCCATTTGACGCCAAAAGGCGACATCACACGCATCCCCACGCCGAGCGCCTTGGCTACGGCCTCTTTGGCGGCAAAGCGCGCGGCCAGCTCGTGAGAGTAGCCATGCGACGCGGCCACCTCACGTGTGGTGAATACCCGCTCGATAAAGCGCGCGCCATATCGCTTGAGCGCGTTTTCCACGCGGGGAATATGAACCATGTCAACGCCGGTCGTAATCAAAGTCCAAACCTCAAAGATACCTATTGTGCGGGATCACTCATGGTCAAACTCTGGTTCATCAGGCAAGTGTAACTTGCCGACCAGATGGGTTTTAGCGTCTACTCTGGGTGTCTTGATCCGTAGTAGGTGTACGGTGACGCCAACCGCAACCGCCGCCAGCAAAAGCTTCCCCCACCAACTCTCTACAACATACAAAAAAGAGAAACTGATGCTCAACCACAGGGCCACAATCGTAAGAAGCTTCTCTCGGAGTGGAATGCCGCGGCCTTCGCGATAGTTCTTAATGTATGCGCCAAACCAGCGATTGGTCAGCAGCCAATGGAGGAATCGCTCCGAACTGCGCGCATAGCAGAATGCGGCAACGAGCAGAAAGGGTGTCGTGGGCAACACGGGCACAAAGACACCTAGAACACCCAGGGCAACAAAGAATGTACCACTGACGATCAAGAGGACTGAGACAATTCTGTTCATCTATACCGATTCGCCTCGACATCGCATTTAGATTCTGCTGCGAGACAGCGTCCTTCCGCAGGTCTGGAGCGATCTGCGAGAGGTTGAAGAGTTATACTTCTGGTCCCGCAACTGCCAGTGCATAACAATCCGGATCAAGATACTTGAGCGCAGCAGCCTGGATGCGCTTGGGCGTGATGGAGTAGATCATATCCTTGTAGTGTTCCAAATAGTCCAGCCCCAGCCCATGGTATTCCATGTCGAGGAGTGTGCCGGCCACGCCGTCGTTCGTCTCCAGCCGCAGCGGGAGTGTGCCGGTGACAAAGGCCTTGTTGTCCGCCAATTCCTTGCTGCCTACAGCCTTGTCACGGAAGCGGCGGATCTCGGCGCGCATCGCTTCGACGGCGCGCTCGACATTGCCGGGATTGACCCCGGCCACAAACGACCACGGCCCTGGTCCCACGCCGCCTTCGACGCGGCTATAGGAATAGTAAGCCAGCCCGAGTTTGTCGCGCACGTTCGTGCCCAGGCGACCCATCAGCCCGAACACGCCCAGGACGGTGTTGCCCAGATTCGCATCCCAAAAATCCGGGTCGGTGCGCGCCGGGCCGACAAAGCCCAGGATAATGTCGCTCTGCGTCTTGCCCGGGACAGGCGCAAATTCGCGCCGCATTTCCTCCAGCCGGGGCGCGGGCGGGACCGGTTCACGGCGCGCTTGCCCGTCTGCGCCTTGCCACCCGCCGAACGCACGCTCCCACGCCTCAAAGGCCGCCTCAGCCTTGACCGCGCCGACGATGACGACGATCATGCCCTTGGCGCCAAAGCGCGCGCGGTAAAAATTCTCCAGGTCGTCGCGCGTGATGGATGGGATGGTTTCAACGTAGCCGGTCGTGCTGCGGCTGTAGGGATGACCGGCCGGGTAGAGCAATTTCCGAAACGAGAGTCCCGCCATTCGCCGCGTGTTGTGCGCGCGCTCTTCCAGCTCGGTGAGAATTTCGCCGCGTTCCTTTTCCACTTCAGCCGCCGGGAAGGTCGGATGCTGAAGCACGTCGGCCAGGACGTCAATCACCGTTGGCATGTCTTCGGCCAGTGACTTACATCCAAAGCCGCTCGTGTTGAGCCCGCCGCCCACGTCCACCGATGCGCCGATGGATTCGATCTCTTCGTAAATCTGCTGGAACGTGCGGCGCTCCGTCCCGCGCATCAAGCACGCGGCGGCAAAGGACGCCAGCCCGGCTTGTTCGACCGGCTCGTCCACCGCGCCCGCGCGCAACAGCCCGTCAATCACCACGGAAGGGCTGGAAAAGTTTTCGCGTACCAGCACCGTCATCCCGTTCGGGAACTCGCGGCGCGCAATCGAATCAGGTCCAGGAATTGATGTCATGTCCTATCCTTCTAATCACTGTCCACTCATCACTGCTTCGGCACATACCAGCCAACGACGCGATTGCTCTTGGTCAGGTACGTCTTGGCGACGCGCTGAACGTCGTCCACGGTCACAGCCGCCAGCCGGTCGAGGTACGACTCGAACCAGACGTAATCGGCAAAGACTTCTGAAAAGCCGTACCAATAGCCCTGGTTCGTCACCGACTCGCTGCCATAAGCAAACTGCGCCTTGGCCTGCTTGATGGCCTTGGCGACCTCTGCTTCACCGACAGGCTCATTCACGGCGCGACCCAGTTCCGCGTCGAGCGCGGCTTCAACCTCGGCGGGCGTATGACCGGTGCGCACGGTAGCCGAGAGGCTGTAAAGGTATGGATCAACCGTCGTCGCCAGTCCGCCGGATACGTCAATAGCCAACTCGGTGTCCACCAATGCTTTGTAGAGCCGCGAGCTGGCATTCGTCCCGCCGCCGCCCAACACCGACAACCCCGACGCGCCGGCCAGGATGGCATCCAGCACGACGAGCGCGGGGAAATCGGCTGCGGTGGCCCGAGGCGCGCGATAGGCCACCTCGACGTAGGCTGTCGAGTCCGGGCCTTCCACGGTGATGCGCCGCTCGCCCTTTTGGGCAGGCTCTTCTCGATGGATCAACGGCAGTTCCGGCCCCGGCTTGATTTTGCCAAACGCCTTTTGAACCTTGCTCAGCACATCGGCCGTTTTGAAATCGCCGACGGCGACGGCGACCGCGTTGTTGGGCGCGTAATAGGTCCGGTAGTGATGGAAGAGCTGATCGCGCGTCATGGTCTGCAAGTCACACAAGTCGCCGATGACTTCATGATGATAGCCGTGGACACGAAACGCGGCAGCCTGCACTTCTTCGGCCAGCAAAAACTGCGGGCTGTTCTCGTTGCCCTGCCGCTCGCTGATGATGACCGTGCGCTCGGACGCGACCTCTTTCGGGTCAAAGACCGCGTGGACCATCCGGTCCGATTCGATGCTGAATCCCAGATCGAACCGGTCGGCGGGCAGCGTCTCAAAGTACGTGGTAAAGTCCAGCCACGTAAAACCGTTCCACATGCCACCCTCGCGCGAGATCATGCGGTCGAGTTCGCGCTTGGGGAAGGCGGGCGTGCCTTTGAACAGCATGTGCTCCACCCAGTGGCTGATGCCGGTGATGCCAGGCCGCTCGAGGCGCGAGCCGACCTTGTACCAGCACCAGAAGGTGGACACCGGTGCGTTGTGCGATTCGCGCACAATGACCGTCAGACCGTTGTCGAGCACGGCTTTGGTTGTGCCGTTGCGAGCGATGATTTTTGGACGGCGTGTCGCCGGTCGCTTTTTGGAAAGCGTTGTACGTTGCGGCATGTATCCTCCTTGGCTTGAGATTGGCAAGTCATTATATCATGGAAACAGAAACCCTCCCGCAAGTTCGGGCGAACCGAGGGTTCGCACACCTGCGGGAGGGTAAGAGGAGAACCTAGTCGTTGCCGCGCCCCATGGCGCGATACGTAAAGCCTAGGGCCTTGACCATCGCCGGTTCGTAGATATTGCGCGCGTCGATCATGACGGGCTGTTTCATCGTCTGCTTGAGCTGCGCCAGGTCGAGCTGCTTGAACTCGTTCCATTCGGTGACGATAATGACGGCGTCCGCGTCGCGCGCGCACTCGTAAGGATTCTCGGTCAATTGAACGGCGGAGGGCAGAAAGCGCGGGGCCACTTGCATCGCCACCGGGTCATACCCCTTAACCTTGGCGCCTTTGGACAAGAGCATGTTGGCAATCTCGGCCGAAGGCGCATCGCGCATGTCGTCGGTGTTGGGCTTGAAAGCCAAACCCAGCAAGGCGATCGTCTTGCCGTGCAGGTCGCCCAGCGCAGCCTTGAGCTTGGCGATCACTTCGCGGCGCTGGTCGGCGTTGATGTCCATCACCGCGCGCAAGAGCTGCGGGTGGCGTCCCTTTTCGAGCGCCATGTGCGCCAGAGCTTTGACGTCCTTCGGGAAACAACTCCCGCCCCAGCCCAGGCCCGCGTCGAGGAAATGCCGCCCAATGCGCTTGTCAAAGCCCATGCCCGCCGCGACTTCTTTTACGTCCGCGCCCAACGCTTCGCAAATGCTGGCGATCTCGTTGATAAAGCTGATCTTGGTCGCCAGGAAGGCGTTGCTGGCATATTTGATCATCTCGGCCGTGCGCAGGTCGGTGACGACGAGCGTCGTTCGTAGCGGCAGATGCAGTTCGGCCACGCGGTTGGCCGCTTCCCGGTCGAGGCTGCCCAGCACGATGCGGTCGGGATTCATAAAGTCGGTGATGGCCGAGCCTTCGCGCAAAAACTCGGGGCACGACACCACGCTGAACGGCACGGGCGTCTTTTGCTTGCCCTTGATAATGTCGGCCACCCAGTCGCCTGTGCCCACCGGCACCGTGGACTTGTTGACGATGATGAGCGGGTGATCCATCACTTCGGCCACCGATTCGGCGGCGGCGCGCACGTATTGCAGGTCGGCCTCGCCGTCTACGTCCGAGGGCGTACCGACGGAGATGAAGACGAACTCGGCATCTCGGATGCCTTCCGCGTACGACGTGGTGAACGCGAGTCGCCCGGCCTTTACATTGCGCGAGACCATCTCCTCCAGCCCTGGCTCATAAATCGGCAGGATGCCCTTCTTGAGATTGGCGATGCGCTCTTCCTGGATGTCCAGGCAGACGATGCGGTTGCCCAGGTCGGCAAAGCATGTGCCCGTCACCAGGCCCACGTAGCCGACGCCGACGACGGTGATGTTTCGCATGATTCACTCCTTTGACTAGCCCTTGGCTTGATCTTCCATGACGTAACGCGCTGCTCGCCGCCCCAATTCGACGGCATAATTCGTGCCGCGATCCCACGGATAGACCTGGCTCATTGAAGCAAGATAGAGGCCGGGGATAGGCGTCCGCACATCTGGGATGTTGCGCGAATGATTGACCGGCGGAATCGGTTGGGCGTACGCTTCTTTGAAGAGCCATGACTGCTTGACCCACGCTGGGTCGAACTTGACGTTAAAGCGTTTGAGCGCGGGCAAAAAACGCGCCAGGATTTCGTCGTGCGAAAGGAAGAAGTCCTCGTGCTCAGGCGGCAAATAGTCGCCGCAGTAGATAATGTGGTCGCCGCCAAAATATTCGGGCTTGACAAAGTTGGTGTGCTCGCACAGGGCCAGGAAGGGAAAGCCCTCGCTTTTGGAAAGGTTGTGCCAGTAGATGCCCTGCTCGCTTAGCGGGTGCTTGAGTGAAAGAATCAGCACCACCGCGCCCATTGACTTGAGTTTCAGTAACTCCTGGGTATACGACGCAGGCAGGTCGGGCGCGAGTCGCGTGAGCAGCTTGGGCGATGTGGTTGCGATCACGGCATCATGCGTTGTTTCGCCGTCTGTCGCCTGAATCATCAATTGCGTTTTGACGTTTGGCGTTTGACGTTTGATATTTGAAATTTGACAATTGAGCTTTAGCTCTGCGCCTTGCTTGCGTACCTGATCGGCCAGCGCATCAAAGAACGCCTGAAAGCCGCCGACGAACGTGCCCAGCCGGGTGGTGCGAGCCTTGAGGCGCGCCCACATCCACGCCATGTTCACCACGTTGAGGTTCTCCTCGCCAAACTTGCCGACGAGCAGCGGCTTCCACAATGTGCCATAGACACGCGGGCCGAACCACTGGCGCATCCATTCGTCCGCCGTTACTTGTTCCAGCGGCTGCCACCACGGCGTGAGCTTCAAGTATACGCCTCCCAACCCGAAGCGAATCACGTCAAGCAGCGGAAAGTTGCGCAGAGAAAAGGTGAGCGCCGTGAGATACGAATCGAGCGTGTAGAATTGCCCTTTGTAATACACGGCCGTGTAGGGGCGAGGAAAAAGAACACGATCCGTCCAACCCAGTTCCTTGATGAGGCCAAGGATGGATTTGTCCGTGGCGAACCAGTGATGGTAAAACTTTTCCAGCGTCCAGTCCCAATGCGGTTCTTTGAATCCGCCGGCCAACCCGCCCACGGCGGAACTGGCTTCGTAGATTGTGATCGAATGCCCGGCGCGGGTAAGGTCATACGCGGCGGCCAGGCCCGCCGCGCCGGCACCGACGATGGCTACTTTCAAGTGCGTCTCCCGGATTGTGATAAGGATAATCGGAATGGACAGATTGGGGTGTCCAATCCGCAAGTCTTCTCACGCTCGCACAAACACAACATCCAAATGGACGGTGTTAAAGTTTGCGAGTATGCCAAGGTGAATGCCGCAAGTTCGCATCCAATCCTTCAAGTTGTCCAGGTGAATTCCTCGCACATCGCGAATGGCGACAGGAAACACCATCGTTTTGTCTTCGACCAAAAGGTGACCAAAGGCCACATCTCCGATGACAGTATCTTTATAGGTCACTTGCATTCGCTTGGCGGGTTTCACGGCAAGCCCGCGCAGCCGCAATTCCTGGTAGCAAGCATTGGCATAGATGCGGTGTACAAAGCCTGGCCCAAGCGCAGAGTGCATTTCATACAACCCACCCACGATGGCATACGCAAGATCGGGATAGAGCCAATCTGCACATTGCCCCACTTGATGCTGAACAGTTTTCTCATTTGGTAATATAGCTATTCGTCTGGCCGGATCAGAATAAAGGCGCTCAAATTCGGGCGCATCGCTCCCAAAGTTGAGTAGCAGCCCTACTGACTTGCCGACTGTCTTTAAATATGAATACGCTTGCGCCTTGTTGAGCGAGGTCAATTGCTCGGCCACCTTGTTCTCGACTACAATCTCCTGGACGACGAACAAATCCAGCCGCTGCTTGCCTATTAACCGCTCTTTGTAAATGATCTGATACTCGTCCTGGCGCGTCGTAGGCAATCCCCGGCGGCGCAACTCTTCCATCAAGGCGCTTTCGTAAATGTACTCGCGGTACGTCCGCGATGTGTGATTGTACACCTCATAGTACGCGCCAATGATCGCGCCAGTGAGTTCCTTGTAAAGTAGCTCGGTCATGTGCTGCACATTCCACAGCTTAATCCGTCAATTCTGCTGATCCGTTTTTTAATTGCTCTGCTTGCCGGAAATCACTCCACCGCAATCCCTCACGCGCCAGGTACCAAAAGCCCAGCAACGTGATAGGCAGCCACAATGCAGCGTGTAACACAACGGTATACCCCGCCGCCGTCGCCGGATCCACGCCAAACACCTTGAGCGTTTCGATACCCGGCGTGTCGAACGTGCCCACGTAGCCGGGCGCGGACGGGATGGTCGTTGCCAGGTTCACCACGCCGTTCATCAGCATCAGCGCAAAGAATGACACGGGAAAGCCGCCATAGGGAAAAGCGTGCATGACGAACCAGTACTTGACGGTCTCGGTCAGCCAGATGACGAGTGACGTGACAAAAACCATCAACAGGTCGAACGGGCTGCGCAGGCACGCCAGCCCTTCGACAAAGCGATCCAGGAGGCCGACGATGGCGGGCCTCAATCGCACTGGAACCAGGCGCGAAACTATCCAATGATACACAACCGCGAACCGTTTGGGCGCACTGGCTAGCACGAGGAAAACAATCAACGCGCCAAAAAATGCCACGCTGCCGAGAATCACGACTTGCCGCAGCCAATCGGGAAGCGAAGGGGCAAGCGGCAACGCCACCAGCACAAAAATCAGCATGACGATGCCATCAAAGATGCGCTCGACAACGATCGTCGCAAAGCTGGCGCTGGCGCTGACGTTCTCATTACGCTTGAGCACATACGCGCGAATAAACTCGCCGGCGCGCGCCGGGTAGACGTTGTTGCCCATGTAGCCGATCACGACAATCGGAAACAGTTTGCCCAGCGGAACGCGCTTGAGGGGGCGCAACAAGTAATGCCAACGCCACGTCCGCGCCCACACCGCGCCAAAATAGACCACGACGCCTGGAATGATCCAGAGATAGTTGGCGTGCTGGACGGCTTCCCATGCGTCCGCCAGCTTGAAGCTGCGTAACGCCCACCCCATCAGGAACACGCTGATCACCACGCCCAGCCAGAGCTGCCAACGCTTCAAAGTGATGCTCCGTTCTCTCAAGGTGGGCCGAGTATACCATGCAAGTTACTGCTCGACAAAGAAAAACGGGCGAGGAAATCTCCTCGCCCGCTTGACGTGCCTATTCAGTTGTCGTTACCTGGACATGACCGAGGGAATCGCGCCCGGCAACATCTCGCCCAGAACTTTTTCCATCGCAATCGTGTGGCTGCACGTGCCGCGCGTTCCGTAGAACTCACAGGTGCAGGTCAGTTTTCCATCGCCGAACGAAACGGTGTGCGTATTGTGTTCTCCACGCACTTGTACCGAGAAATTCTGAAATCTGAAGCGCTCGCGCTCTTGCGCGTATCGAATGGCCTTTTCGATTTTGCCGATCATACCTGAATCCATATCTTCCTCCTGAGTGTGTGGAATGGTTCCCGGTCGGGAAACAAAAAAACACGCAGCCAAGGGCTATCGTGTTTTACTGAGGCCTGTATTCAGTTCTGTCAAGGCGCTTGGGACAGGCAAGGCTCACATCTCCGTTTGATTCTTTACCCCAGTATACGCCCAAGCAGGGCACATTGTCAACTGCCGTTTGGCCTACGTGCGCACCGCCAGAATTTCGGGGGTAAGCCGTGGGGCAAGCTGCCCGGTTGCCCTACTGCCTCCGCTGGCGCAACGTTTCGTAAAGCACAATCGAACCGGCCACAGCCGCGTTGAGACAAGTGACCTTGCCCAGCATCGGTAACTTGATCACAAAATCGCACGTTTCGTGCACAAGCCTTCGGATACCTTCGCCTTCACTTCCGACAACGAGGGCGAGTGGACCGCGCAAATCCGCTGTGGTATAGTCTTGCGCGTTGGGCCGATCCTCCAGGCCGACGACCCACACACCCATTCTTTTCAACTCTACAAGTGCGCGCGTGATGTTGGTGACGCGCGTAATTCGCAAATGCTCCGTCGCGCCCGAAGACGCATTCACCACGGCCGGCGTGATACTGGCCGCGCGATTCTGCGCGATGACCACGCCGCCCACGCCGACGGCTTCCGCCGTGCGCAGCAAGGCGCCGAGGTTCTGTGGGTCTTGGATACAATCCAAGACAAGCAAGAGCGGCGATGGACCGAAAGTGAGGAATTCATCGAGAGCCAGATACGGATAGCCGCTCACCTCGGCAGCTACACCCTGATGTCCGTCACTGATTCTGTCGAGTTGTGCACGCGGCACACGCTGGACAGCGATGCGCTTGTCCCCGGCCAGCTCGAGGATTTGAGCCAGCGCGCCTTTTTCCTGTGCGCCTTGGGCCACGAGCAGCTTGAACACGTCACGCCGCCCGGCGCGCAGGCACTCGTGAACCGGGTTTCGGCTGTAGATGAGTTCGCGCATCAGTTCTCCGGTTTGGCAAAGATCATGCGGCCGGCGGCGGTCTGCAAGACTTTGGTTACCACCACGTTAACGATCTGGTTGATGTGGCGGCGTCCATCTTCGACCACAATCATGGTCCCATCGTCCAGGTAGGCCACGCCCTGGCCGGTCTCCTTGCCTTCTTGAATCACCTTGATTTGCATGGTCTCGCCGGGCAAATAGACGGCCTTGACGGCATTGGCCAGTTCGTTGATGTTGAGCACGGGCACGCCTTGCAACTCGGCCACCCGATTAAGATTATAGTCGTTGGTGAGGATAGGGCAACTCAACTGCCGCGCGAGCATGATGAGCTTGTCGTCCACCTCGCGCACATCCTCCACGTCCATATCGGTGATCTGAACCGGCGTGACCGAGTCCTTTTGCAGATGATTAAGGATGTCCAGACCGCGCCGCCCGCGATTGCGCCGCAGCATATCAGATGAATCGGCAATATGCTGCAGTTCGTTGAGCACAAAGCGCGGCGCGAGCAGCGTGCCCGTAATAAAGCCCGTCTGAGCCACATCGGCGATGCGGCCATCAATGATGACACTGGTATCCAGCAGCACATACCGCTCCTCGCGTGCTGTCGGTCTACCCGAGTCGCCAACACGAAGCAGGCGCCTGCCACTGAACAGATTGACAATGTCCTGCTGGCGCATGATCATGACGGCGACGCCCAGGTAGGAACACAAGATCGCTCCGACGAGTGGCAAGAGGTAGCGATACGGCTCCGGCAGGAGCGATAGCGGATAGGCCAGCAAAAGCGCCACGATCAGCCCCATCATCAGCCCAAACACGCTGGCGACGAGCTGTCCGGCGGGCATCTGCCGGAGCCGGGCGCGCAACACGCCCAAGGGCCGGAGCGTCACCCAGGGCGTCACGATCAGACCGATGAGCGCGCCGACCATCGTGAACACGGTAGCGTACAGTGTCGGATCGGCGGAAGCTGCCTTGGCAAGCTTGACTCCGCCGGTCAGTCCCAGCGCCGCCAGGACGATCATGCCGAGGATGCGAAAAATGAAATCAATGCTCATACGGTTGCCTCATAAAAGCCCGCCAATAAAAAAAAAGGTGAGCGTGGATACACACTCACCCGGGATAACCGGTTTGTTGCTGCGATGCAACGTTGCCGTCACTGGCAGGAGCGTTCGGAGCCTGGCCTTGAGCCTGATCAATGCCGGTATTGGTTCGCGCGTGGCATAGCCTGTCCAGCCGCCGGCGGATCAGGAACAGGTGTGAAAAACGAGCATCCAGGACTGGTCGTGTTGTGTGATCGGATCTTTAATCAGAACGCTCACCATCCGGCGATATCAAAGACGGCCTGCATTCCGCAAGATAATCATGCTGCCAGATAAGGCTGTATCCACAACAGTAGACATAATCAAGTCGAAAGGCAGGCAAATTAGAAGGAATAAAACCGGGACAATGAATCCCAGATGAGCTGACTGCATCTTAGCATACTCGTTACCAAAAGTCAACACACTCATTTTTCCATTCTGGACATTTTGCGTAAAATCCGTTATAATGTTGCCAAGCTATGCAGAGACTGAGAGTTCCCACTCTCAGTTTTTGTGTTGCCCGGAGAAAGCGCCGCGGGCGTTTTTTTATCGAAACCTCGCCCGGCCTGACATCGTTAAGGATAAGCATAAGCATGACCGAGCAGCCGATTTACGTGACCCGTGAGGGACTCAAGAAACTCGAAGAAGAGCTGGAATACCTGCGCACCGTCAAGCGCGCGGAGGTCGCCCAACGTCTGCATGACGCGATGGGCGAAGGCGACATTGACGAGAATGCTGAATACGACGACGCAAAGAATGAGCAGTCGTTCGTCGAAGGCCGCATCCTCACACTGGAGGCGATGGTCAAGAACGCCGCGATCATTCAGCAAGAAGGCAAGCGCCGCGATCAAGTGGCGCTGGGCAGCACGGTGACCGTTGTCGAAGAGGGCGGCGAGCCGGAGACGTATCACCTGGTTGGCTCGGCAGAAGCCGATCCCAGGCAGGGCCGCATTTCGAACGAAAGCCCGTTGGGCCGCGCTCTGCTGGGCAAGCGCGTGGGCGATTCCATCACCGTGAGCGCGCCAGCCGGCGCTCTGATGTTCCAGATCGTCGCCATTCGTTAGTGTGATCCTTTCATCCATTGGGTCCATGCGCCAGCCGTTTGAAAGCGCATGGACTTTTTTTTTGTTAATCATCTGCGGAGTGTAGAATATGCAACCCAAAAACGACATCGAGCGAGAGCGTCTCGCCAAGCTGCGACGGCTCATCGAGGCCGGAGCCGATCCCTACCCGGCGCGTGTCAAACGCACACACACCACGGCTCAAGCGATCGCCGCTTTTGAGGCAGATGAAAAAACCGGCAGCACGGTCGAGGCCGCGGTCACCGGGCGGCTCAAGAGTTTCCGATCGATGGGCAAGTCGTCGTTCGGGCACATCGAAGACGGCGCGGGCCGTTTGCAGCTCTACTGGCGCTTCAACGACGTGGGCGAAGCAGCGTACCAGACGCTTTTGCGTGACGTTGATCTGGGCGACTTTATTGAGGCGCAAGGGTTCATGTTCCGTACCAAGACGGGCGAGGTTTCGCTGCACGTCAAGGCGTGGCGCGTGATCGCCAAGTCCGTCCAGCCGCTCCCGCTGGCGAAGGAGCAAGTGGTAGACGGCCAAGTCGTGCGCTACAGCGAATTTGCTGACACTGAACAGCGTTACCGCGAGCGCTACGCCGACCTGGCCGTTCACCCGCAAGTTCGCGATGTATTCATCGCGCGTGCGAAAGTCGTGTCGGCGCTGCGCCGTTTCCTTGACGAGCACAGCTTTCTGGAAGTCGAGACGCCCATCTTGCAGCCCATCTATGGCGGCGCGGCGGCGCGTCCGTTCACCACCCACCACAATCAACTGCATCAAGACTTGTACCTGCGCATCAGTTTCGAGTTGTACCTCAAGCGATTGCTCGTGGGCGGCTACGAGCGCGTGTACGAGATTGGCCGCGACTTTCGCAACGAGGGCGTGAGTTACAAGCACAATCCCGAATTCACTCAGCTCGAATTCTACGCTGCGTACCTGGATTACAACGACGTAATGAATCTGACGGAAGAGATGGTCGCGTTCGTCGCGCGCGAGGTGAAAGGCACAACCAGGATCACGTATCAGGGTCACGAGATTGAACTGGCTCCGCCCTGGGAGCGCATCACGCTGCGCCAAGCCATCCGCCAATACGCCGAGATTGACTATGTGGAGCATCCCGACGCGGCAAGTTTGCGGAAGGCGATCCTCTCCCTCGGCGGACGCGCGCCGGAGGGCGCGACCTGGGGCAAGCTGGTGGATGGACTCTTGGGCGATTACGTCGAACCGAGGCTGATTCAACCGACGTTCGTCACGGATTACCCCCGCGATATTTCGCCGCTCGCCAAGCGCAAGCCCGACGACTCGACGCACGTCGAGCGGTTCGAGTTCTTTATCGGCGGTCTTGAATGCGGCAATGCCTTTAGCGAACTCAATGACCCGCTCGACCAGGAAGATCGCTTTATCGAGATGGCGCGGCTTTACGCTGCCGAGGACGAAGAGGCGCACCCGATGGATGAAGATTACCTCAACGCGATGCGCTACGGGATGCCGCCCTGCGGCGGATTCGGAACGGGCGTGGATCGTTTGGTGATGCTGTTCACGGATAAATACACGATTCGCGAGGTCGTGCTGTTCCCGCACTTGCGGAGCCGCGATTAGACAGCGGCTTGTAGAAACCCGTTTCCTCGCAAGAAACGGGTTTCTGCCTTTTGGGGTATAATCGCCCAACACTACAGCTTGCCAAGGAGAAGCGATGGTCACGCCGCAACTGCTGGCGACCAGTTACCTGGTCCACCTCGTAGCCACGGTGGTCTGGATCGGCGGGATTGTGTTCATGGCTTTTGTGGTGGCGCCGGCCACCGCCGGCGAGCCGGGCTCTTCGCGCTTGCTGGCGGCCATCCAGCGGCGCTTTACGCCCATTGCCAATCTCAGCCTGATCGTGTTGATTGTCACCGGGATGGTGCAGCTTACGGCCAGCTCGAACTATGTCGGCTTTTTGAATTTTTCCAACACGTGGGCTAAGGCGATTTTTCTCAAGCACATCGCCGTCGGCGGGATGATTCTTGCAGGTCTGTACATGAACTTGGTGCTTCAGCCGGACATTAATCGGACGGCGATGCTGCTGGCCTCGGGCAAAGCCGAGCCGAAAGACACGGCAGCCCTGACTCGCCGGCAGTCACAACTGACGCAAATCAACATGGTGCTGGCGATTGTGGTGCTGCTGTTTACCGCGGTCGCGCGGGCGCAATGACCCTCATCCCCGCCCCTTCTCCCCGCCCTCAACGCAGGGGGAAGGGAAGATGATGCCATGATTACGATTGACGGCTCATCCGGCGAGGGCGGGGGGCAAGTGCTCCGCACCAGCCTGGCGCTTGCGGCCATCACCGGGCTGCCGTTGCGCCTTGACAACATTCGCGCGGCGCGACAGAAGCCCGGCTTACAGGCGCAGCACCTTACGTCGGCGCGCGCGGTGGCAGAGATTTGCGGCGCAAGGCTGGAAGGCGCGGCGCTAGGCTCCCTGTCGCTCATGTTCGAGCCGAAGCATCCGCCGCGAGTGGGCGAGTACACTTTTGACGTGACCCAGGCGCGCAACAGTGGCAGCGCGGGCGCCACGACACTCGTCCTCCAGACCATACTCTTGCCGCTGGCACTTGCTCCCGAGGGCGGCGAGTCGTGTGTGACGATTCGCGGCGGGACGCATGCGCCGTTCAGTCCGCCGTTCCCGTATATCCGGCATACCTACCTGCCAATGCTCTGGCAGATGGGCGTTCACGCTCAGGTCGAGTTGCAGCGATATGGCTGGTATCCGGCGGGCGGGGGCGAATTGAAGGTCAGGATTCAAGCGCGACCCGGCACGCTCACGCCCATCACCTTGACCGAGCGCGGCGAGTTGCGCAGGCTCTGGGGCCTTGCCGCCGTGTCCAATTTGCCGTCACACATTGCGCAGCGGATGGCGAACCGGGCCGTTAACGTGTTGAAGGACCTGGATATCCAGACCCGCATCGAGGCAGTGCACGTCGAAGCGACCGGGCCGGGCGCGGGCATCTTTTTGTTTGCCGAGTATGAGCACAGCCCGGGTGGGTTTACAGCTTACGGGCGCAAGGGCTTGCCTTCCGAGCAAGTAGCGGACATGGCATGCGATGACTTGCTGTCGCATTATGCAAGTGGCGCTGCGACGGATATGCATCTGGCTGACCAGTTGATTTTGCCGGCCGCATTTGCCGACGGTCAATCGCGCTGGACGACGTGCCGCGTTACGTTGCATTTGTTGACGAACGCCTGGGTCGTCCGTCAGTTTTTCGATATACCAATTGACATCACGGGCAATGTAGGTGAGCCGGGAGAGGTAGTGGTTAGTGGAGCGTCGGCTACTACCCACCTATCACTCACCCCTGACCACTATCATGTTTGAGATTGTTTTCCTGGGCACATCCGCTTCCGCGCCATCTATTCGACGAGGACTGGCCGCGCAGATCGTGATGTACCGCCAGTATCGTTTCTTGGTAGACTGTGGGGAAGGCACGCAGCGACAGCTTCTCAAGAGCGGCCTGGGCTTTAAAAGGCTCGATCGCATCCTGCTCACGCACGGCCATCTCGATCACATCCTGGGGCTGGCCGGATTGCTCAGCACATTCATGCGCTGGGAGACCCTCGAAAAGATGAACATTTACGGCGGGCGAGCAACGCTGGAGCGTGTGCAGGATCTGTTATTCAAGGTCGTACTGCGCGGCGTCAAGCCGCCGATGGCCTTAAAGTTCAATGAAATCAGGCCGGGCGTGGTTATGCAGGATCAGCACTTGGAGCTTGCGGCGTTTCCGGTCACGCACCGTGGCGCGAGCGGCTGCTTTGGCTTTTTGTTCCGCGAAAAGTCTCACCGCCCTTTCTTGGACGACCGCGCCGAAGCTCTGGGCGTGCCGCGCGGGCCAGAGCGCAGGCAATTGGTGGCCGGGCAAAGCATATCACTGCCCAACGGAAGCGTGATTGCGCCCGATGACGTGCTGGGCCCGGTGGAGCTGGGCGCCAGCCTGGCCGTTGTCGGTGATGCCGGCCGTACGGACGATTTGATTGAGATGGTGCGCGGTGTGGATGCACTGGTGATTGAAGCGACGTACTTGCATGAAGAAGCCGAAATGGCGCAGCAGTATGGCCATCTTACGGCGACACAGTCGGCAATACTGGCGCGAGAGGCAAACGTGCGACAGTTAATCCTGACGCACGTCAGCCGCCGCTATCACGAAAAAGATATCCTGGCTGAAGCCCAAGCCATCTTTCCGGCGGCGGTGGTGGCACGCGATTTTGACCGCTATCGCGTGGTGCGGGGGCAAACGGTGCTGGCTAAAGCGCCCGAAGAAGTGGAAGCGGCCACCGAGGAGGTATCTGATGTCAGTGCGTAAGGCAAGTGTATTGGAACTGGCGACGGCGGCGTATGACCTGGACGCCAGCGTGATGCGTGGGCGATTGGCAAAGTCGCCGGATGGAAGCTGGACCATCACCGGGGTGGTTATTGGCGACTGGCTTGCCAAATATGAGGGACAGGAAATCGTCCTCATCGCCGCTTCGATGGATGATAGCCGCGAAGTCTCGCCGCGCACGTGTCCGCGTTGCGGACGCGAATACACCGGAGCCTATTGCCCACACTGCCGCGAGGCGCGCCTGAGGCTCCGAGGAAGATAAATCATTCCAAACGTCAAATCTCAAACGACAACGAGGGTTGCGC
The DNA here is from genome assembly GCA_964353405.1 of uncultured Anaerolineae bacterium. Taxonomy (GTDB): domain Bacteria; phylum Chloroflexota; class Anaerolineae; order Fen-1058; family Fen-1058; genus JBGLNJ01. Next base: position 2,860 of record CAYGWJ010000056.1, on the reverse strand, counting down.
ATATTACGCAACCCTCGTTTCATTTCGCGCCACGGTCTACGCTCTACGGCTTGCTCCTCGCGCGCTCAAGACGACCACCAGCGCCATCACGACCACCAACAAGACCACAGCTCCGATGACGGGCCATGCTCCACCCATGGACGACGCTGGCGCTGGCGTTGGCTCGATAAAAGTGGGCGAGCTGGTCTTTTGCATCGAGAGAACAAATGCTGTCACGTCATCAACCTGCTGAGGGGTGAGCGGGCCGCCGTTCGACTGCGCCCACGCCGGCATCACCGAGCCTTGCACGCCGCTGGAAACGGCCTGCTTGACATAGGCGGCCGGAAAGGCGCTGGCGAACGGTTGGGCCAGATTCACGCCCACCCGGCCCTCACCTTTCGCGCCATGGCATACCAGACAGTTCTGCTGGAACACTTGCGCGCCGCGCGCTGGATCGCCCGAGACGCCCGCCACGGTCGGAAGAGCTGCCAGCGGCCGAGGCGCTTCAGTTGGCGCCACGGGGACACTGCCGGTCGTCCACATCGCGACAAAAGCTGCAATTGCGTCTATCTCTGCATCGGTGAGCGGCCCGCCTCTCGCCTTGCTCCACGCCGGCATTTTGCTGCCGGGCACGCCACTGGAAACGGTCGCCTTCACAAACGCTTGAGGGCTGATGCTGGGAAAATCCTTGAGCCGCGCTCCGACGCGCCCTTCGCCCAGAGTCCCATGACACACGGCGCAGTTGTCCGCATAGAGCCTGGCGCCCTGCGTCACCGGGTCGCCTTGCGCCGAAGCGACAGCCACGACCAAGAGCGCCATCAGGATGGCCGTTATGCCTGCCCACCACCGGACACTCATTTTCAATCTCCTGTTACTTACTTGTGAGCAGGAAGGCGATGAGGTCGGCGAGGTCCTGCGCGCTGAGCTTGGCTGTCCCCAAGTCCTTGGGCATCACGCCATCCGGGAAGCCGGGCGCCACATAGGCGCTGGGCTGCACGATGGACTCGCGGATGTACAACTCGCCCGTTGTGGCCTTGCCCTTGTAGTCGGGAGCCTTGATCGTATCGCCGGCACGAGTGGCAATGCCAGCCAGCGATGGCCCGACGATTTTCTCGCCCGGTTTGAGTGAGTGGCACGCCGCGCAGCCCTGAGCCGTGAACAGGTTCTTGCCGCCGTCCACGTTGCCCTGCGGCAGCGGCGTATCGAGCGCCGTGCCGACTGCCTGAACCGGCGCGGCTGGCCCGCCAGCGCCTGCTGCGGCTCCGCCCGCCAGGGCCTGGTCCTGCCAGTTCATGATAAAGTCAGTCAGGTTGTCAACCTGGTCGGGGCGCAACGGCCCGCCAAAGATCTGACCCCAGGTGGGCATGGGATTCGGATAAGCTGGATTCGTCTTGACCGGACGTCCGGCGGCGATGGTGCCCTTGATATAGTCGGCCACCTTGCCCGTGTAGCCTGCTTTCTTGAGCCGGTCGCCGTTGAACAGGTCGGCGGCGTTGAGCGCGGGCGCGACGCCGGGGATGCCTTGCCCCTGCACGCCGTGGCAGCCCACGCAATTGTTCTGGAACAACAGCGCCCCGGCTTCGACGGAGCGGGCCTGCATTGCCGAGTCAAGCTTTTGCATCCGCCCAGCCTGGCCTGGCAGCGCCCCCTCGTTAAGGATGACATAGCCCAGCACCGCAATGAGGAGCATGAACAGCAAGGCGCCTAGTGCGATTCGTAGTTGCATGGTGGCAGACCTCGCTTTCCTATTCGCTATAGTTCGAGAGGCGGTGGACGTACACGGTGTTCTCGTACGGCTGCGGCACACCGTTGGCGACGGGCATCGTGTCCCACAAGATGCGGAGGGTTACCTTCTTCAAGTTGGGAGCCTTGCCGTCGCTCTGCCAGTTTTCAATCACCAGCACCGCGTGTCCGCCCGGCAGATCGGGGCGCTTGGCAATCTCGGTCTTGAGGTCTTGGAGCACCTCGGAGAGCTTTAGTGTGTTGGCCACCTCGGTCACTTGAGATGTGTCATATTCGCCGACCACCAGTTGGTCGAAGGGCATCGAGCGGATCGGCCCGGCCTGTTCGGGTGGAATAAAGTGAAAGCCTACTTCATTGGGCGACGGCGCTTTGACGCCGTAATAGGGCGTGCCCATGTACGTCAGCACGACGAGCACCGCGCAGACGATCAGGCCCAGCGAAACGGCAATCTTGCGGTCCTTGTAGAGACGACTGGGGTTAAAGTCAATGTACGGGATGATCGCCAGGAACATAAAGATCAGCGTGGGCAAAATGACGCCCATTACGGTCGGGTCGCCCAGCTTGAGCATCCCTTGAATCCAGAGGAAATACCACGGCGCGGTCGTGTGCAGCGGCGTCACCTGCGGGTCGGCATGGTGTTCCAACGGCGCGTGATAAAAGAACGACACGCCTATCACCAGCACCGCGATGGAGATGCCCGTCCACAGCAGCTCGTTGGTGAGAATGTCCGGCAGGAACGGGACGCGCTTATCGGGTGGAACTTTGCGCGCGTTGTCTTCGCCGGGCGCTTCCATGCCGGGCGGCAGGCTGTGGCCGTGGCGGATGACTTTGTAATAGTGCACGCCCACAAACAGGATGCCGATGAGCGGCAAGAAGATGACGTGCAAGAGATAGAACCGCAAGAGGCCGTTCGGGCCGATAGCTGCCGCGCCGCGCAAGAGCAGGTTGGCTTCCTGTCCGCCGACGGGCGCTTTTTCGGCCATGCTCGTGCCGATGGTCACGGCCCAGAACGCAAGCTGATCCCACGGCAGCAGGTAGCCTGTAAAGCTCAGGCCCAGTGTGACCAGCAGCAGGACCACACCCGTCAGCCAGGTAAATTGCCTGGGCGCTTTGTAGCTGCCGGTGAGGAATGTGCGCA
>CAYGWJ010000055.1:0-4237 GCA_964353405.1 uncultured Anaerolineae bacterium | reverse complement strand
CTCCAGGTGCAGGTGACGCTTGACACGACGGGGCGGATGCTGTTGGGCACGGACATCGCCGCCGTGCTGGCCATCCTGGAAGCGCTGCCGGCGGACGTGATCGGGTTGAACTGCTCGACCGGGCCGGATTACATGCGCGAGCCGGTGCGCTATCTCACGTCGCACACGCGCAAACCGATCAGCGTCATTCCCAATGCGGGCCTGCCCATCAACGTAGATGGCGCAGCCTGCTATCCGATGGAGCCCGGGCCGATGGCAGAGACGCTTTTCGAGTTCGTCGCCGAGCTGGGTGTAAGCGTAGTGGGGGGTTGCTGCGGAACAACGCCGGAACATTCAAGAGTGCTGGTCGAGAAAATCTCAAATTTCAAATTTCAAATTTCAAATTTCAAGCGGGAGGTGGAGCAAACGCCCGCAGTGGCGTCCGCCATGCGGGCGATGCCGTTGCGGCAGGAGCCGCCGCCGCACCTCATTGGCGAACGGATCAACACGCAGGGCAGCAAAGCCGCCAAGCAATTGCTGTTGAACGAAGATTACGAGGGCCTTGTGCAGGTTGCCCGTGACCAGGTCGAAGGCGGAGCGCATACGCTCGATGTGTGCGTGGCGCTCACCGAGCGCGCGGACGAATCCGCACAGATGCAAAAGGTCGTCAAGCTGCTCTCGCAATCAGTCGAGCTGCCGCTGGTGATTGACTCGACTGAGGCCGACGTGATTCGCGCCGCGCTTGAAGTGTGTCCGGGGCGGCCCATCATCAACTCGATCAATCTGGAAAATGGCCGCCAGCGCTGCGATACGGTCTTGCCGCTCTGCCGCGATTACGGCGCGGCCGTCATTGCGCTGACGATTGACGAAGCCGGCATGGCGAAAACGCGAGAGCGCAAACTGGAAATCGCCCGGCGCATCTATGATATTGCCGTGAACGAGTACGGCCTGCGGCCCGACGCGCTGATCTTTGATGCGTTGACGTTCACGCTCGCCACGGGCGACGCCGAGTTCGCCAACAGCGCGATCGAAACACTCGAAGGCATTCGCGCCATCAAGCGCGAGCTGTCCCCTAAAGGGGAGCTTGCATCTGGCGTGCTGTGCAGCCTGGGCGTGAGCAATCTGTCGTTCGGGTTGAGCGGCGCGGCGCGCGGCCCGCTCAACGCAGTGTTCCTGTATCACGCCGTCGCCGCGGGACTCGACATGGCCATCGTCAATCCCAAGCAGATTGTGCCGTATTCCGAAATCCCGCCGGAAGCGCGCGAGCTGGCCGAGGAGCTGATCTTTAATCGGCGGCCTGACGCGCTGCCGCGATACATTGCGTACTTTGAGGAACGAAGAGCGACGAGCGAGGAGCGAAAAGCGAGGGCCGACCCAACCGCCGGGATGACGGCTGAGCGGAAATTGCATTGGCAAATCGTCCATCGTCGCAAGGAAGGCGTCGAGGCGCTGATTGACGACTGCCTCACCCGCAAGGCGCCAGTGTGGGTGCTCAATCATGTCTTGCTCCCGGCGATGAAAGAGGTCGGCGACAAGTTCGGCGCGGGCGAGCTCATCTTGCCATACGTGCTTCAATCGGCGGAGGTGATGAAAAAGTCCGTCACGCACCTGGAGCAGTTCCTTGAGAAGAAAGAGGGCGTGACCAAAGGCAAGGTCGTCCTCGCCACCGTCTATGGTGATGTGCACGACATCGGCAAGAACCTGGTCGGCACAATTCTTTCGAACAACGGTTACACTGTATTCGACCTGGGTAAGCAAGTGCCGGCTAACGTCATCATTGACAAGGCGGTCGAGGTCGGCGCGAGCGCGATAGGTCTTTCGGCGCTCCTGGTGAGCACAAGCAAACAGATGCCCCTCATCGTGCAGGAGCTCGATAAGCGCGGCTTGCGCTTCCCCGTCCTCATCGGCGGCGCGGCGATCAACCGGCGCTTTGGACGGCGCATCCTATTCGTGGACGGTCACGCCTACGAGCCCGGCGTGTTTTACTGCAAGGATGCGTTCGAAGGGCTGGAAACGCTGGGCACGCTAACAGATGCCGACCGGCAGCCTGCGTTCCTCGCTCGCATTCGACAAGAAGCCGAGAAAGAATTGTCGGGCGCATCCGTCGAAAAGGCTGCGCCACAGCCGGCTGCTTCAAACTGGAAGGCGGTTGACGTTCCAATACCGCCCCGCGAAGCGTGGGGGCCGCGCGTTCTTTCGACGATTCCATTGTCACAAGTGTTCCCCTATCTCGATAAGGACGAGTTGTTCCGGCTTTCGTGGGGGGCCAAGAACGCGCACGGCGAGGAATGGGTAAAACTAGCCGCCGAGTTCGAGGAGCGCTTGAGCCGGATGCAGTCACGCGCGCAACACGAGAGCTGGTTGCGTCCGCAGGCGGTGTATGGGTATTGGCCGTGCAATGCAGAGGGCGATAGGTTGTTAGTCTACGAACCTGGAGTGGACAAGGAGACACGCGCCAGCGGACAAGGAGACAAGGTGATCGCCCGCTTTGTGTTTCCGAGGCAGGCAGGGCAGGAGCGATTGAGTGTGGCAGATTATTTTGCGCCGGTCGGGTCGGGCTTGGTGGATGTGGTCGCGCTGCAAGTAGTGACCGTGGGCCACGGCGCAACGGAGCGCTTTGACGCGCTGCAAGCGGCGGGCGACTATGGCGAAGCGTATTACACGCACGGGCTGGCGGTCCAGACGGCAGAAGCGACCGCCGAGTGGGTGCATCGTCGCGTCAAGAAAGAGCTTGGCATTGACCGGGGCAAGCGGTATTCGTGGGGCTATGGCGCGTGTCCCGATTTGCAGGATCACGCGCAGGTGTTCAAGCTGCTGCCCGCCGCAAGCGCGCTGGGCATGAGCCTCACGTCCGCGTTCCAGCTTGTGCCGGAGCAGAGCACCGCCGCCATCGTCGTGCATCATCCTGACGCGCGGTACTTTACCATCGGCGGCAGCCGCGTCGAGCAATTGATGCGCGCAGAGCCCGCCTGACTTGTGCGCGCGCATTGCAACGGGAGGAAAACATGATGACCCATCCCGAGACCCAATCCGCTCGACCCACCTGGGCCGAAGCGGTTGCAAAATACCAGACGCCGATCACGTGGACAAGCGTCTGGCAGATCGTCAACTCGTTCGTTCCATTTGTCGTCATGTGGTACCTGGCGTATCGCGCGCTGGCAGTATCCTATTGGCTTGTGCTGGCGCTGGCGGTGTTGGGCGCCGGCTTTATGGTGCGGCTGTTTATCATCCAGCACGAATGTGGGCACAGCTCGTTCTTTAAATCGAAAAACGCAAACGACGTCGTCGGTTCTGTCCTCGGCGTGCTGACGCTCACGCCGTATTTCTACTGGCGCAGGCAACACTCGATCCATCATGCGACGGCGGGCAATTTGGACAAGCGCGGCGTGGGCGACGTGTACACGATGACCGTGCGCGAGTACCTGCAGTCGCCAAAGGGGAAGCGAATCGGCTACCGTCTCTTTCGCCATCCCCTGATCACGTTCGGGTTTGGCCCGACTTTTACCTTTCTCCTTTCCCATCGCCTTCCGCTGGGAATGCCGAAAACATTTCGGCGCGAGCGGGCCAGCGTCTACTGGACTGACCTGGCCATCCTGACTCTTGTGATCATGATGGGGCTGCTGGTCGGGTTCAAAGAGTTTGCCATGATCCAGTTGCCAACGACGCTCATTGCGGCGACGGTGGGGGTGTGGATGTTTTACGTTCAACATCAGTTTGAAGGGACGTACTGGGCGCGTGGTGATCAGTGGGATTTCAGCCTGGCAGGACTCGAGGGCAGCTCGTACTATAAACTGCCGCAAGTGCTCCAGTGGTTCACCGGCAACATCGGCCTGCACCACATCCATCATCTCAGCCCCAAGACGCCCAACTATCTCCTCCAAAAATGCTACGATGAGAATCCTGTCTTGCAGATCAAGCCGCTGACGCTCGCCTCGAGTCTCAGGTGCATCTTTATGAACTTGTGGGATGAACAACAGCAACGGCTGATCAGCTTTCGTCGCTCATGTGGGTAAATAGGTGAAGTTGGGCATCATCAAGGTTCGCATGAAGTCAGCGGTGACTCGTTTGAGGATGTGTGCCCATTCAAACATGGCAGTATACGCGGCCAAGTATTTTTTGGCTCTCCTCGGATTAGTGGGGTAAACTGGCGCGTCTGACCTTTCTGGGTTATGTTATGGAGCACCAGGGAGGTGACGCGGTGGACACGATACCATTGCTGGGCGCTCCGGCGAGAGTTGTGCGAGATGCCGCACGAGCG
>CAYGWJ010000054.1:0-3143 GCA_964353405.1 uncultured Anaerolineae bacterium | reverse complement strand
GACCGTTAGACGTATTCAGCGCATCGTGGACACGACCGTTAGGCGTGAAGACGAGTGAATTTCTTCGGCACAGGTAGCACGGCTTCATCTAACGGATAATCCAGTTCTTTGAGTTTGCGCCACTCGGCTTGGGCGTACGGTTGATACCATACGGTCAGGCGCTGACGGCGTGTTAGCACTGTCAGCCAAACATAGCGTCCGGCATAGCGCTTGCCAATGCGAAAGGATTCATGGAGAAAACTGACATAGCCCATTTCATCAGCACAACGAACAGCGTGTATCTCGCCGGCACAAATCGGTAAAGAGTCGGGCACTTGGTCTGCCCACCGTGTTGGCAGACGATGAAGGGAATAGCCGCGTCGCAGACGGACGGGCGTGTCGGATTGGCGCGGTGGAATGTAAGTCGTCTGATACCACTCCAGGAAGGTACGCTGGACACGCGGGACATCGCACCGCCGGGAGAACTGATGCCGGCTCCAGAATTGCTTGGCCCACAATTCGTTGAAGATTTCGACCGGCCAGTTGTAATCGGCCTCGTCGAGAGGAGTGAACAAGACGGCGATGCCAAAGTACAGGCAGAGACGCACGACCTGACTGATCTTGCGTGCATAGCGGCCACCACTGAAAACGCTCTCGTTGTCGAATTGAGCCCAGTCGGGAATCCCTAATGTTTTCCATGTGTTTAGCAGGTGGTGGCGAGCGTCGACGGCGGTTTTGTTGGCGTGCGTGGTGGAGGACGCAGCGTTGCTGTAGACGTCGACCGTGTTGAACGTTTGCACGACGGTGCCGCCCGTGATCCAACGAGTGATGATGTCGGTGGCTTGAACCGCATTCGGGTACTCGGCGGCCGGGTGAGGCCGATACCGCTTGCGCTTGGGCTTCAAGGTGGTACAGCGATTGCGGTTGAGAATGCGTTGAATGTTGCTCAGGCTGGGCGGTGGCCCATAGCGTTTGCGGTATTCGCCTTGGATTGTGCGCGCTCCCACACCGGCGAATCGTGTGTCCGGTGAGGCATGGTGAACCAATTGCTGGCGTAGGCGTAGGACACGCCGCTCGACCACCACCGGCGTTTGATTGGGGTGATGATGGGAGGCGCGAGAACTCGAACGAAAACGAGTCCAGGGATGTCGTGCTCGATAGGCGATCCATTTGTACACCCAACTCCAGCTTTGTTTGAGTTTTCGGGCGATCGCTGCAACGGGCGTCCCACTGCGGTACAGGCGCACCGCCATTCGACGCCGTTGAGCGGCCGTTCGTTCTGCTCGTGATGCGTGACCCATAGCTCACCTCCTGTATGAAGGTGAGTATGACGCATTCCACGATGCGCTGAATACGCCTAACTCTCGATTCCACGATGCGCTGAATACATTGGTTGTCTACGATGCGCTGAATACAGATATCTAGGCGTACCCTCGCGGCATGGATAGCAGCAGACATATTGACATCACCTTCGACTTCCGGTCGGACACGCCGCCGGGAAAGGATCCGGACGCCCTGAGTCCAACGCTTCGCAGGTACCACAAGCTTCTTTGGAGCAAACCCCTGCCGAGTGGTGTGGCGTTCGAACTTGTTGACACGACTCCCCACGTCTACCTGCATCACCAGTCAAGTGGGCGAGTTCTGGTTGTCGAGCGATGCGGTGATTCCGACGTTTACGAGAGAGGGCCGTATCTCGCACATCATCAATCAGATTGCGGTGGAGGAGCGGGACGCATTCAGCGGAATCGGCTACACGATCGGCGGCATGATGGTATTCCCCGGAAACCGTATCGGCCGCAAGATGACCATTAATGGCGCGCGCGGATTCCATCCCCGGATCAAAGATCGGTTCGATCTGACAGTGGAGTGCATTCGGCGGCACTACAGTAACGAAAGCAGTCCTTTGAGTGACACGCTCGCACGCTACTCGGACTACTTCCGGCTATTTGGTGATTTCCGGGGATACGTTGAGTTCTTTCTTCTGCAGGACTTGGTCACCGAAGATTGTTCAGCCGTGAGATTCTTCTCGCCGTTTGAGAACTTCAACACGTCGCCGCTCCCAGGAAGCGTGGCTGCATATATGGACTATCGGCAATTCGCAATAGGCTTCATCGAGGCACGCAACCAGCGAATCCTTGAGTGCTGCCAAATTAGAGAAACGACGTGCAGAACAGGTTGACGCCCAACAAATCGTTGCAGCGGACGTTTGACCCGTCGCGCATGGTGCTGCCGCACCATACATGCCACCTCAAACGCCGCTGAACTCAGGCGTTAGGCCGACGTGCACACAGGGGGAGTCAAAGGTGGGCGCACTGAACAGCGATCTGCGAGAGCTGCGTGAACGCCTCGGCGAGGGCTCCATCCAGACGGCCTATGCGGCAATCGTCGGGTACATGTCACGGCTTCGAGCGTACTTCGCGAGCACTCAGGGCGAGCGGGCAGTCTCCGGTCTGTACCAAGGCTACTTCGACATGACCTACTTCGCGTTGTTCCCGCCCGCGCTCAAGTCGCGTGACCTCAAGCTCGCCGTCGTGTTCGACTATGAGGCGTTCGGTTTTGAGGTATGGCTCGCCGCGCGCAATCGCAAGGTGCAGTGGCAGTACTGGGAACTGTTCCGGGATGGCGGCTGGTCCAAGTACCGTGTCATCGAGCCCGCTGCCGGCATCGATGCAATCGTCGAGCACGATGTCGCAAGCGGGTTCGAGCTCGATGACCCTGAAGCACTCACCTTGCAGATTGAGAAGGCGGCGGCGACGCTCCTTGACGATCTTGAGCAGTTCCTTGCGCTTCACGACCCGCGTCAGGCGGTCTAACAAGCGCATCGAGCGGACGGCTGTAGCGATATACTCAAGCGAGCGCATGGGCCGCCGCTCATGCGCACGACGTTAGGCCGCTTCTGGCACGTTTCTCTGTGGAAAACTGAACGCGAGTTGTTTTGGAAGAAGAGATGATGGAAGAACACACATTTGATACCGGCACGGTAGCCATTAACTACGCCGAAGGGCCACCTTCCGGCTTGCCTCTCGTCTTGCTCCACGGAGGAGGTGCGTCCTGGCATTCCCTCCTGACAGTCATTTCTGACTTTATTCACACCTGGCACATCTACGCGCTAGATTTTCGCGGACACGGTCGGTCAGGGCGCGTGCCGGGTGCCTACCGATGGG
>CAYGWJ010000053.1:0-5526 GCA_964353405.1 uncultured Anaerolineae bacterium | reverse complement strand
GAAAACTAAGCCGAATTCGCAAAGTGGTGACTCGACACGCCTTTAGGTTACAGCGCAGACGAAAATGACCTCGTTTTGTCGGTGAAGACGTCATCACAGGTTCCTCTCCGACAAGCTGCTAGGAACGCCGAAGACGTGATCAGCCCGGCAAGATCGCTGGCCGGATAATTTTCGACGTAAGCCGAAACAATCAATCCGCCCAGGCTGTGACCGAGCAGAAACATCTTGCGCCCTGGATTGATCTGCCGCACGAGCTTGAGGAAAGCGTCGGTATCGGAGAGATATTCGTCAAAGCGAAGGATGTGCCCGCGCGGCCCAGACGATTTGCCGTGCCCGCGCAAGTCGTAGGCGTAGAGCGCAAAGCCGCGCGGCACAAAATAGTTGACCAGGTTGAGGTAACGCCCGCTGTGCTCGCCATAGCCGTGGACGACGGCAAACACGGCTTTGGGTTCGCCGCGCTCCTTTGGAGCCGGCAGCCAGGCCTGATGATAGAGTTCGAGGCCATCGCGGGTACTAGATTTTCCTTCTGTGTGCTGCATCCTAATCCTCCCGGCTGAGCGCCTGTGAGATTATAACGTCAATTCGAGAATAGGGGGTCAGTCGTGCACTGACACCCACGTGCCCGGCTCGGCCTTTGTCGCGGCCCGGACTTTGACGCCCGGCGGCGCGTAAGGCGTTGTCCATTCGTACAGCCACTTGGCGTCGAGCGGCGCCAGATTCACGCAACCGTGGCTGTGCTGCCAGCCAAAGCTGTCGTGCCAATAAGCGCCATGCATGGCGTAATCCTGGTAAAAGTACATGGACCAGGGAACGCTCTCCAGTGAATAATAGTCAGGCTTGCCTTCGCGGCCCGTCATGGGGCCCAGCTCGTATTTCGTGTGAATGCGAAAGACCCCCTTGACCGTGGCCCACTGCGGCAGGCCGCTCGAAATGAGCGTGGCATACACCATGCGGTTGCCTTCGTAGGCTGCCAGCGACTGCTCGAACAGGCTCACGTCAATCCACTTTTCGCCGGGGCCGACTTCTGGCGGCGCTGTCCGATATTCGACCTTGGCGACGACGGCCTGCACCAGCCACTGATTGTCTCCGACGCGATACCATGTCTGCTTGTTCGCTTCTTGCTGTTCGTAGAGGTTGACCATGTCGTAGCGTTTATAGTTGGCCGAGTTCGTGGTGGGCTTGTCGCCGGGCCGGGGCGAGGTCTGGACATAGTTCAACACCCACGCGAACGAGGTCGCCGGCATGCCGCCCACCGTGATGCCATGAAAGGCCGAAGGACGCATGATCGCAACAATCGGTGAGGGAAGATAGCCGCCCGCCTCGGTGAGATACCACGCCTGATTGTTGTGCATCACCTGGCCCATGATGCGCACCCAGACGTAACCCAAATTCAACATCCGCACGGGCGGAGCACCCTGGTCCATATCTGCGGGATTGGAATACAACGCCACCGGGCCGGTCATCACGTAACCATAAGTGAACGGCAAGACGCTTTTGAGCGGCGACTCGGGCGCGGGCGAAGGAGTGGGCAAGGGCAAACGGCGTTTGCGGATAGGCGTGCAATTCGGCCCCCAGTTGTCGGTGTCTTCTGGGTTGCAGTATCTCGCAGACGGTCCCGCCAACGCAGTGTAAGCCGGCAGCGCCACGATAAAGATGCTGGCGGCGATCAAGAACGCCACCAGCGCGATCCATCGGTTACGCATCAGACTCCTCGGGCAGTTGGAAATTCAGTTCAACCCGTGCAAGAATAGCACAATGATGAAACATTGCAAGTTGCAGCTCCCTATCCCCCTTCTCTTCGAGACAAGGGAAAAGAGTTTGTCTGCAACTCACCACCCGCTCGCTTTAAAGATAGTCTGCAGGAACGCGCGCCGCTCGGCTTCCGTCATCGGGCGAGGCTGTGCCCAGTTGTTGACGTCGCGGATGCCGGTGAGCAATTCCACACTCTGGACGCGGCCCCTGTAAATCACATAGCGATCCACAAACGTCTGGCGCAGACCGAGCGTCTGAGCCTGATCAAAGAACAGGTTGCCCACGGCATAATGGATGAACCCGCCGCGATACAAATCAAAGCCCTGTGACTGGTGGCCCTGGCTGCCGCTGACGATAGCCGCGCCTGCATCCACCAGGCGGCGAAAGTCAGCCACCTGGCTGGGCGCGGTCTCGTAGGAAAAATCGCCGAGCGGCTGTTCTTCGTATTGAAGCGTAGCGATGGGCACCGCTCCGGAGGCCATTAGCTTTTTCAACTCGGCCTGCATCACAGGATAGGGCGACTGGCAGGGAGCCGAACCGGGCCGCCCGTCGTTCAGGCCGTTGGCCCAAGCGATCGGCGGGCCGATCGGGTTGCAGCCGACAAAGCCCAGCACATTGCCGTGATCCGTGAGGGTGATCGCTCGCTGCGCCTCCGTGATGGTCCGCCCGCCGCCAAAGTAAACCATCCCGGCCCGGTCATAGAGCGAGAGCGTGTACGAGAATGGCTGCCAGCCATAGTCGTTGATGTGATTGCCGGTGTTTTCGATGACGCGGGCCCGCACATCCTTGAACAAGTCAAAATACTTGGGCGCGCTGCAAAAGATCGTCTCGCCGGTGCCGAACTGGGGCGGCGGACAATCCGGGTTGAACGATACTTCGTTGCTGATATGGACAATGTCGGCAGTAGTCAGCCAGGGCTTTATCTTTTGGCCGGGATACAGCGACCCTTTCTGTTCCATCACCCAGGCGATGTCTCGCCCCAGCGCACTAGTGCCTGTCATCGCCAGAATGGTCATGCGTGATTCGTCGCGATTCGTGAGTGGACCGTTCCGAATCAGAGGCGCCACCCACTCGCTACCGCGCTTGATTTGGGTCAGCGCCACGCGCAGCTTGAGCCAGTAGTCATTGTTGTCATTTCGATGCAGCAGCGAGACGCCGTCGAGCGTCAGCACTTGCAGCTTGGGATCAAGTTGGTCGAACGGCACAACGGCCCACGCTGCCGGGCGCGCGGCAAACACCGCGTCCGCCAGCCGGTCTTGCGAGACGATTAAAAGTGGCGCGTTGGGCGCGGGCGCGTGACCAAAGAAAGCCGTCAACGAACGCAATGTGTCGGTTGTGACGAACAGAGTAGGCGCGATACCACTGCTGGTCGTAACGGCCATTGCGCCAGGGTTGCCGTTCCAGAACTCGGCGATAAGCACTCTGGTCACCGTATCGGTCAAGGTCGGGAAAGGCACGGCGATGGCATACACCCACTCGGCTACGACTGTAGACGAGACTGGCTGGGTTGTCGCCGCAAAGACAAGGTCGGCGGAAGCAGCCTGATCGGTAAAGGCGAGTCTCTGGTTCGCGAGCGGCTTGAGCAGCGCACTCACCGCGTCGCGCGCATCGGGTGGTATCGCCCGGTCGAAATAGACTTTTATCGGCCCCGGCGTCGCCGTGGGCGTGAGCGTCGCAGTAGCGACGGGCGTTGCAGTGGCGACGGGCGTGGCCGTGACCGTTGGTTGGCGGGTGGGCAGGCTAGCCGTCGGCGGTGCTGTCGGAAGTGGGGTGACCGGGATGGACGGCACACAGGCGCTCAGAACAAGCACGGCGCACCAGAGAAACCACCTAGTGATAATTCTCATGGGTCCATTTCGTGTTTCGCTCTACAAGTTCAGCACCAGGTAGATACCCCGGTCCTCAAAACCGAGCGATTGATAGATGTGATGGGCCGCGTGCCGCGAATGTCCTGATTCGAGTGTGATGCGACGGCAGCTCGCACGGCGCGCCCGCACGATGAGGTCATTCAGCAAAGCGCGGCCAGCCCCATGTCCTCTCGCCGATTCGGTCACGATCAAGTCGCACGCCCACAATTCCCGCAGCGTCCAGTTGAGCCGCGTGCGGAACGTGCCCTCGACCATTCCGACGACTCGCCCACCCAATTCAACCACGAGCACCAGTTGGTCCGGGTCAGACAGGTGCTGGCGATATACATCGGTCACGCGCGCATCAGCGGGATCGGCGTGCGGGCGGCCCAGTTCTTTAAGCAGCGGCAGCAGCACGGGAATGTCGGCTTCCGTCGCCAGGCGCACGCGCGGGCGCGTCTGTCCGGCCACCCAGTCGGCGATGCAATGGGCGATCTCTGCGACGATGGCATCCGGCACACCCTCGGCGGCCTTGCTCTGCACCCGCAGGTCGAGCGGGTCGTTAACATAGTCCACCGAAAGCAATCGCCCGTCGGTGGCCCACACGATTTCGGTGGAGAACAACTGCAGGCCGCACACTCGCGCAATGATCGCCGCCATCTCGCGCAGGCGGCCCAGGTTGTAGAGCTTTTCGTCGCTGGGCGTGACCGACGCATAGAGGTGAGTTCGATCGTCCCACCAGCAGGGGAACGTCTGGCCGCAGCAATGAATCACGCGGAACCACGCGCGATGTCCACCGATCATCGCGGGCGTGATCCATTCCTGGAGCAGATATTTGTCGGCGGGAAACTTTAGCCGCGCCGCTGTGACCTGAGCCCACGCCTGCGCCTCGTTGACCACGCCGGCTCCCCCGCCGCCATGCGCGGGCTTGATGGAAAATCGCCCGCCCAGCGGACTCGTATCGGATGGCGTGAGAACGTTCCGTTCATTGTACGGTGGCAAGATGATCGTATGCGGCGTATACAATCCGGCGGTGATGAATTCCAGGTGCATCGTCGCCTTGTCCCACGCGCGGCGCGCGGCGGCGAATGGATTGATGAGGCACGGGGCGTGGGCAGTGGCCCATTCGACCAGCGGCATGAAAGCCGGGTCGCCGTCGGAAGCGCGGTCAAAGAACGCGCGGAAACGCAACTCGCCGGACGCGAGACGGGCGAGTGTATCGGCAAGTGTGGACAGAGTGGCCTCGTGCATCGTCAGGCCGCGGCGCGCACAGGCCGCCTTTAGCAGAGCCGCCAGCTCGGCATCGTACTCCCAGGTCCAGGCAAAGCAGAGATCATAGGTGGGCATTTGGTTGTTTGCACAAGCCCATGTACAATGGGCAGAACATGGTGATGCGTAATAGGTGATGCGTCACGTGTCAGTAGCCATCACATGTCAGATGGGAGACCATTGGCGACGAAAACAAGCCGACTAAATGTTAGTAAACTGCTCCGTTGGGCAGCGCGCCATCTGCGCGACCTGCCGTGGCGAGCCGAGCCGCGCGATCCATACCGCGTCTGGATCAGCGAGATGATGCTGCAACAGACGCAAGTGGTCACAGTTATACCATACTTTCAGAGATTCACGGAACGCTTTGGGAGTGTCGAGGCTTTGGCAGCCGCTCCGCTCGACGATGTGCTCAAGCTGTGGGAAGGGCTGGGCTACTATGCGCGTGCGCGCAACCTTCACCGCGCAGCACAGCAAGTCGTGGCCGAATTCGGCGGGCGATTGCCGGACACGGTAAAAGGGTTGAGCAAGCTGCCCGGCATCGGCGCCTACACGGCCGGGGCGATTGCCAGTCTTGCCTTTGGGCGCGACGCGCCCGCGGTGGACGGCAACGTCAAGCGTGTACTGTGCCGCGTCTATGCCGTTCGCGGCGATACACGCC
>CAYGWJ010000052.1:0-14149 GCA_964353405.1 uncultured Anaerolineae bacterium | reverse complement strand
AGGACTTCCTCTGAATCCAATGTGATTAGCCCATCGGCTTTGCGTGTTGGCATGGTATCCTCGCATCAGTTTTGGGATACGATTTTGCCACATCGTCGCAATTTTGCAAGGGCCAATAGGCTCAACTTTGATCTACTGATTATTGGGAAGATACCGCGACGATCACGTTCACCTGCGCGTACAGCGTACCGGAAGCGTCCGGCTAAAGATCCGGCTGGCGTAGACTCTGCTGTCGGCGGCGCGCTGATTGAGCCATTGACACATACCACCATCCTTTGTATACTCTTGACAGTTCAACAAGCTGAGTAGATGCACGGAGTATGCACTATGAACATGCCGGTATTGACCGAGATTCAGGAGAGCATCAATCGGTTATCATCCGACGAGCAACTCTGGCTCATCGAATGGTTGGCTCACCGCGTCCGACAAAAAGCCAACGCGCAAAGCGTTTGGGAAAGCCAGTTGGCCGATATGGCGGCTGATCCAGACATCCAAAGCGAATTGCGCCAGATCGAGACCGAGTTTGCGCTTGCCGAAGCAGACGGCTTGGAAGCAACGTCGTGACCATTCAACGCGGCGAAATCTACTTTGTCAACCTCAATCCGGTCGAAGGCCGAGAGCAAGCCGGCCGCCGTCCTGTGCTGGTCTTGTCCATAGATGCCATCAATCGGCTGCCGCTCGTCGTCACGGTCGTCGTCGGCACCAAAGGCGAAAACATTCCGCGCGATTATCCGACGAATGTCCGCGTGCCCTCAGCAGAAAGCGGGTTGCCGATGGAGACCGTCTTTTTGTGTTTCCAGCTTCGCTCGCTTGATCCCAAGCGATTTCCTGACACACCCGCTGGTCAAGTCGCTGGCGCAACGATGGAGAATATTGAGAGGGCGGTTCGGCACTGTCTCGGCCTATGATGGCGTTCTGCGGCACATTCTGACGCCAGGGAGCAGAGTTGATTTCTGCGCCTTGGCGTTTTGTTAGCTGGCAGGCCGGAGCGAGGCGTATTGCAATGAGGATAGGCCACAAACTCGGAGACCGTTCCGCGATTGACAAGTGCTGACCCGTCGCGTATACTTGAGTCGGAGGCGGTGGAATGGAGACTATTCAAGTGCAAATACCTTCGGATCTGGCGCGGCGACTCGAGCCGCACTATCGTGAATTGCCGCAAATCCTGGAGTGGGGGCTGCGGCACATCGAGGCCGAGCAACAGCAATTGACCGTTGCTTTGCGCCAGGCAGGCGCGATAGGCCCGGAGCAGGATCAAGTCATCCAATATCTGGAAGCCGAGCCATGGGTTCCTGTCCAGGCAGGCGGTCAAGCGGCGAGTGACATCATCATCGAAGAACGAGACAGCCGCCCATGGTCCAGGTGATACGCCACACCGATTATTTTGACAGTAGCGCCCTGGTCAAGCAGTATCTGGCCGAGATAGGTTCGGCCTGGGTTCAATCGCGGTGCAACGATCCGGCCCGGATCATTGCGCTCGCAGAGATTGGCCGCGTCGAGATAGCGGCTGCGTTTGCGAGCAAACTGCGCGGTGGGTTTATCGCTCAGGCCGAGTATCTCATGGTCCGATCCCGGCTGACGATGGACGCGCAGAAGCGGTACCATCTGATCCCTGTAACGTCTCCGCGTGTGGATGAAGCCATCGAACTGATCGCTCGACACAAGTTGCGTGGCTTCGATGCCGTACACCTGGCCTGCGCCCTGCATCTCAATCAGGCGCTTGTGGACAACGGTCTTGCTCCACTGATGTTTGTTGCGGCCGACGGCGATCTCTTGCAGGCTGCTCAAGCCGAAGGGTTAGAGACAGAGAACCCCACTTTACATCCATAAGGCCCAATCCCCGCGTCCCGCCCGACCTTGAGCGCATCGCCCAAGAGGATAAGGATGGAGATGTGCGCCGCGCTACGCCAGCCATCTCCCACCCGACCGTCCCTGGCTGCGTCACGTGCTCCTGCCGCAGCCCGACGTATCGCAAGACGCAGCACGCCAAGTCGTGAGTGAACCTTATGAGCCTGACAGCATTGGATCAAACTAAACAGCGTGTCTTGATGTTCGGCGGCAAAGGTGGCGTCGGCAAGACCACCTCGTCCGCCGCCACCGCGTTGCACTATGCCCTGGCCGGTCGCAAGACGTTGATCATCGGAAAGAACACTAAAGGCCGGAGGTGTACCAGGCCGCGTCGGCGCTGGTGAATATGCCCTACGACGAGATCGTGGATTATGTCGCGCTGGCGCCGGGCATCCAGGAAGAATTCATGCTGCCGCACCGTTTTCTCGAGCACCTGCGCACGGCGCCTCGGGTCTACCTGCAAGTGCAGGCTGCGTTCCAGTTGTCCACGATGCCTTTCCTGGACATTATCGAAAGATGGAAAGAACTGGCGCGGCAGATCACGAGTTTCTTTTGCGACCAAAAGAATGTCGAGTTCATCCTGGTCGCCATCCCCGAAGCCCTGGGCGTTTACCAGAGCCAGCGGGTCATCGGGGATCTAGAGGCACACGGGCTGGACGTGCGCCACATGATTGTCAACAACGTGGTCGTCAGGGCGGATTGCGATTTTCACCGGCAGCGCATGGAGATGCAGCGCCCCTATCTTGAGCTGCTCAAGAACGAGTACGGCGGCCGGATGACGTTGACCCCATTGACAAGCATCAGGCAACGGGTGTACAATTTTCATGCCTCGTAGTTTATTGGGTTTGACACGGCTGGGTCGGGCGTGTGGAAACTCTTGCTCATTTCTCCGCTTTATCGGGCTGGCAGAGCCGCTTCTCGGGTACGGTGCTATTGCTGACAAGGAGGACAAGATGGCGACACAGCTTCCCTATCGGCTCAAGTCAGCCCCTGCGACAAATCTCACGGCGTGCCTCATCATGGTGGTGCTGCTGCTGCCCTTGTGCATCTGGATAGGGACGCCGAGGCTCCCTGTTCTGGCGGCATCATCGGCATCATCATGCTCCGGGTCGTGGATGGATCCCACACTCCCGCCCGGCCAGCGGGCTGATCTGCTCCTGTCTGCCATGACCCTGGATGAAAAGATCGCCATGGTGCATGGCGGCGGATCATCCCGCTATGTCGGCCACGTTCCGGCCAACGCGCGTTTGTGTATTCCGGAGCTCAACCTGCAGGATGGACCTGCCGGCGTGGGGGGTGGCATGACCAAGGTCACCGCCTACCCTGCCCCGCTCACCGTGGCGGCCAGTTGGGACACGGATCTCATGCAGCAATATGGCGCGGCGATGGCGACCGAGCAAAGAGGCAAGGGCGCCAATGTTCAGCTTGCGCCCATGATGAACATGATCCGTGTCCCGCAAGCGGGCCGCAACTGGGAAGGCTATAGCGAAGACCCGTACCTGGCTGCCCAGATGGCGGCTGCCAGCGTCCGCGGCATCCAGAGCCAGGGAGTGATCGCCACGGCCAAGCACTATATTGACAACGATCAAGAGTACAGACGCGACTCGATTAGCGCAGACATTGATGATCGCACCCAGCACGAGATTTATTTGCCGCCGTTCAAGGCCTCGGTGCAGGCTGGGGTCGGCGCGGTCATGTGCGCCTATAACCGGATCAACGGCTACTATGCCTGCGAAAACGCGGTCACGCAGAATTCCTTGTTGAAGGGTGAGTTGGGATTCGCGGGCTGGATCATGTCCGACTGGGGAGCGACGCACAGCACCATCCCGTCGGCCAACAATGGCCTGGATATGGAAATGCCGAATGGCGTTTACTTTAGTGATACGCTCAAGTCGGCAGTGCAGTCGGGCCAGGTGCCGCAGAGCCGGCTGGATGATATGGTACGGCGCATCCTCACTGCCATGTTCCAGATGGGCCTCTTTGACCGTGCTCCCTCTGGCTCTCCGGATGGCGACGTGCAAAGCCCGCCGCACACCCAATTCGCCCGAGATGCGGCTGCCCAGGGCACGGTGCTGCTCAAGAACATCTCCAACACCTTGCCGTTGAGCACTACACAGGTCTATACGGTTGCAGTGATTGGCACGGCTGCCAGCACCGATCCGATCGTGGTCTGCGGTGGCTCCGGCCGGGTCAACCCGCCATACGTCGTCACGCCGCTGCAGGGCATCATCAGCAGGACGGAAGGCGCCTCCATCACCGTCCGCTATGTCCAGGGGGATAACGTTCTTAGCCCGATCCCTTCTCAGTACCTGAGGACGCCCACCGGTAACCTCGGCCTGGAGGGACAATACTTTAATAATACTACCCTGTCGGGCACGGCGGTGATTACGCGTGTGGATGCCAACATTGACTTTAACTGGTACGGCAATTCGCCCGTCACGGGTGTATATAGCACCAACTGGTCAGTCCGCTGGACGGGGACACTCGTCCCGACGGCCACCGGCACCTATAGCCTGGCACTGACCAGTGACGACGGCAGCCGGTTATACATCAGCGACACGCTCGTGATTGATAACTGGGGTGAGCACGGCGATCAGACCCGATGGGCCACAGTGCAGTTGACAGCTGGGCAACCATACTCTATCGAGGTGGATTATTACCAAGTGGCTGGCCTCAGCGATGTCCATTTCAGTTGGATCATACCACCAGACATTCGTGGTGCGGTTGCAGCGGCGAGCCAGTCGGATGTGGCCATCGTCGTGGTGGGTCTCTGCTCAAGTGAAGGCTCTGACCGGCCGGATCTTGCCTTGCCCGTCGGGCAGGACGCGCTGATCTCTGCCGTCGCACAAGCCAACCCCCGCACGATTGTGGTGGCTTACACGCCCGCGCAAGTGCTCATGCCGTGGGCTGACCAGGTGGCCGCCATTCTGGCCGGGTGGGTGCCCGGCCAGGAAGGAGGCCATGCGCTCGCCTCCGTACTGTTCGGAGATGTCAATCCGTCCGGCAGGCTGCCCATGACCTTTGCCCGGAATGCCACGGACTATCCCGTGGATGACAACCCGGAGCAATATCCGGGAGTAAATCGGGGAGGAGATGATTGGCACGTGAGCTACTCTGAGGGGCTGCGCGTGGGTTACCGGCACTTCTACATTCAGAACATTACACCCACCTTCCCATTCGGTCATGGTCTGTCTTACACTACTTTCGACTATGGCAATCTAAGCATCAGCCCCGCAACCGTCCTCACAATAGGCACGGTGACGGTGACAGTGAATCTGACCAACACAGGCAGCTACGCCGGGGCGGAGGTCGTCCAACTCTACCTGGGCTTTCCGTTGGAGGCCAGTGAGCCGCCCAGGCAGTTGAAAGGTTTCCAGAAGGTCTCTTTGCAGCCGGGCCAGACGCAGCAAGTGACCTTTACGCTCGCTCCGGAGGCGTTCTCGTTTTGGAGCGCCGGGTTGCGGAGATGGGTAGCTTACCCCGGTACTTACCAGGTGATGGTCGGCGCTTCCTCACGTGACATCCGGCTGAATGGCTCTTTCCAGGTGCAGGGCGGGCCGCTGGCGGGGACGATCTACCAGGCCGAGACAGCAGCGCTTTCGGGTGGAGCCAAGGTCATCTCCAACCATGTCGGCTACACAGGCGACGGCTTTGTTGACGGTTACTGGAACGTGGGTGCGACGACTACCTTCACCGTCACCGCTGATAGCAGCAGGCAGTATAATGTGACGCTGCGTTACGCCAATAGCATGGGATTGGGTGGGAGGAACACGGCTCAGACACTCCACATCTATGTGAACGGAGTGCAAGTGCGCCAGACCAGCCTGCCGACACTGGCCAACTGGGATATGTGGGACTACAAGACCGAGACGCTTGTACTCAATGCCGGCGAAAACATGATCGCCTACAAGTATTACACCGATACCTGCGATAGCGGTCACGTCAACCTGGACGCCATCATCGTCGGGGCCGGCGAGGCCACCAACCTGGCGTTGAACAAGCCGGCGATGGCCTCATCCAACGAGAGCCTCACCTTGAGACCGAGCAACGCGGCGGACGGCGATGCCACCACTCGCTGGTCGAGTGCCTTTACCGATACAGAGTGGATTCAAATTGACCTGGGGGATACCTACAACGTCAACCGCGTCGTGCTGAA
Organism: uncultured Anaerolineae bacterium; assembly: GCA_964353405.1. Lineage (GTDB taxonomy): Bacteria > Chloroflexota > Anaerolineae > Fen-1058 > Fen-1058 > JBGLNJ01. The sequence continues at coordinate 8,145 of CAYGWJ010000052.1, read as the reverse complement.
CTGGGAGGCCGCTTACGGCAAGTCGTACCAGATTCAGGTGTCAGGCGACGGCACGAACTGGATGACGATCTACTCTACAACCACGGGGCATGGTGGTATTGACGATCTGAATGTCTATGGCGTTGGACGCTATATCCGCATGTACGGCACTTCCCGGGGCACAGAGTGGGGCTACTCCCTGCGGGAGTTAAAAGTTTACGGGACACCCGCTGCCAATCTGGCGCTGTGCAAGCCGGCGACAGCTTCGTCCAGCCAGGGTCCGGGTGGGACGCCGAACTATGCAGTAGACGGCGACATCGGCACCCGCTGGTCAAGTGTCCCTACTGATACGCAGTGGATTACGGTGGATCTGGGGATCACCTCCAGCATCGGTCTGGTGGTTTTGAACTGGGAGACCGCCTACGGCAAAGAGTACCAGCTTCAGGTGTCGGGCGACAACATCAACTGGACGGCGATCTATTCTACCACTACTGGCGACGGTGGTCTCGACGGCCTATATGTTTCTGGCCTCGGACGCTACATCCGTATGTACGGCACCGTCCGGGGCACAGTGTGGGGCTACTCCTTGTGGGAGTTTGAGGTCTACCCACTCTACAGAGTTTACCTCCCCATCTGTCTCAAATAGTAAAGACGTTTAAAGAGTTGGGTATTGTCGTCCGGCGGCTGGCGCATAATCGTCTTCCTCGTCGCCATTCCGCGCTCGTGACGGGAAACGAGGCTAGCATGAAAAAGAAACAACTGCTGACAATCGGCCTGGCGTGTCTGATCTCGATCATTGTGTTGTTTGCAATGTTCCATGTCCTGGGACGATCCGGCACACACGCCGAGACGGCGTCGGGCACACTGCCGGATGCAGGCAATTCCAAGGATAGTGATCGGGCCTTTATTTCCGCCAGCACGGGCATTTCTTACTATCTGGATAGCTTCAATAATCCATCCGATTACCTCAACAACTTTATTGCCACCAGAGGCGATTGGTGTGACACCTCGACAGGTCATGCAAGCTGCACCGGCGACAATCTGTTGCACTCGATTTTTGTGACAACGCCACACCATGGCAACAGTGGGTATGCTCTTGCATTGAGCTATAACGTCGTGCAAACCAACTCGTTAGCCAGTTACTATGAACATTTATTTGATGGCGATTGGCTCACGGGAACATTCCACGATCTCAGTCTCTTTGACGAGTTTCGCTTATGGATGAAAGGGGAGGGCAATACGGTTGGTGACAATACAAGCTTCTACGTCCGGTTTGCCGACAAAGACTGGCACACAGGGTTCTATGAGATCAGGGGATTAAGCAGTGATTGGCAAGAGAAGAAGATAGACTTTGTTGCATTGAGGAACACACCTGGCTGGCAAGATATCAACTGGCAACAGATGAGAGAATTTACGATCATATTTGAGAACAGCCGGGACGGCAGCGGAAGAGTGACCCATCCTCTTACGGGGACTGTGTATTTTGATGATCTGGCCTTTTTCGATTCGAGCACTCGCGCCGCCACAGATGCAGAGTTCTTGGATTTGTTAGAGTGGCGTGCGTTCCATTATTTTTGGGACTATGCAGACCCCGCCACCGGCCTCATCCGGGAAAGAGCTTCGGAGCCTGAGGTAGCCAGCATTGCCAGCGTTGGCTTTGGCCTTACCTCGATCTGTGCCGCGAAAGAGCGGGGCTGGGTCAGCCATGAAGCCGCTTACAGTCGGGTCTTGACGACCCTGGATAGCTTTTACGACGACCCCAGCGATCCGAACGATCTGGTCGTGTCAGGCACTCACGGGCTCTTTTACCATTTTGTTGATATTCACACCGGACAGCCCCGTTGGACTGACAGTGATGGTGTATCCACCATTGACTCGGCATTGCTGATGGCGGGTGTACTGACGGTTAGGCAATGTTTCACAGAAACACAAATCGTGACGCGTGCGACGGCTATCTATAAAGCCGCTGATTGGGCCTGGTTTCTCAATGACCGTGGACTGATCCGCATGTGTTGGACCCCTGAAAAACAGTTTGTCTGCCCACGAGAACCGGGCAGCAATGAATGGGACTGGGAAGGCTACAACGAAGGGTTGATTCTGTATCTGTTGGCCATAGGCTCACCCACACATCCTGTGCCGCCTGAATCCTGGGACAAATGGGCTGCCACCTATCAGTGGGGAGCCTATTATGGGTACCCGATACTGCTCCATGCCGCTTCACCTTTATTCGCCCACCAATATCCTCAAGCCTGGGTAGATTTCAGAGGCAAAAAGGACAGCTATGTCAATTACTTTCGCAATTCGCGCTATGTCACTTTGGCCAACCGGGCTTATTCTATAGACGACTGGTATCCGGCCCCACCTTTTGATGTGTGGGGATTCACGGCCTCTGATGGTCCCATCACCAACACCTGTGCCGGCAAGTCCTATGTGGCCTACGGTTACCCTCCTGATCCTGGAGTCAACAACGGAACGATTGCGCCTACGGCGGCTGGCGGATCAATTGTGTTCACTCCGAAGGAATCCATATTGAGCTTGCGATATATGGTTGAGAACTATCAAGACGGGCTGTGGGGTCTATTCGGGCTGAAAGATTCTTTCAACGTCAAGTGTGAGCCAGGTTGGTTCGACAACGATTACATCGGCATTGATGTTGGAGCCATGCAGGTCATGATAGAAAATCACAGATCCGGCCTGATATGGGATACCTTTATGAGAAATCAAGAAATCACCCAGGCGATGGATCTGGCCAGGTTCGTTCCCGATGACACATCAGAACCGCCATACTTTTATTATCGTGAGGCGGAGACATATAATTCAGTATCGGGCATCACGGATACTTTTTCCCTCATCGTGGAAACTCACTCAAAAGCCTGGGGGCAAAAGACACTGCAAATAGGGCCGTATGAAGGGAACTCTGCTTCCTACGTTTTCCATGCTACTGATTACGGCGGCGATAGTGTGTTTTTCCAGGCCCGCTATTCTGACGATGTACGGGGCAATGTGATAGACGTTTATCTCGACGGGGTCAAGCGAGACCATTTCACTACGGATAGATTCGGGGGCTGGGACGATTTTGGATGGGATGATGAGGTCATCCACCTGGGCATCATTACGCCGGGTGTTCATACCCTCACGATGCAAGTCGCCGAGGGTGGAGGCGGGTCGTTTGGCGTAAACCTGGATGTATTCAGGATTTACACCTGGCCTGTCTACCTGCCGCTGGTTCAAAAGTGACCCTCGGAACTGCCCCTTGCTGATTGGTGATTACCCACATCTTATCGGACTCCCGAACTTGTTCGGGCCACTGCCTCAACAAGTTGAGGACTCCACGTAGTTGTGGGTAGTCACCAGTTGCCGACCCTCGCTGACAAGTTATCGAACTCGAGCTGCCCTGGGCGAATTACCCGAGCGGGACGCAGAAACGCCTCTGGACAGCCCAGAGTCCAGAGACTATAATGACACTATTGCCCCTGGAAAGTCCCAGGGTTGCCCTTGAGCGCCCGACGAAAGGATCTCTATGAATAAACGCGATGTGATTCTCGGACTGGCAGATGCTAATCGGCCATTGCCACATGTTCCAGCGGCCTTTTTCCTTCACTTTCCGGCCGCTTTCCATTTCGGGCAAGCGGCGGTGGACAAGCACCTCGAGTACTTGCGGTACACCGGGATGGATTTCGTCAAGATTCAGTATGAACGCACCTTTCCTCTAGTGCCGCAGATCCAGACTCCGGCGGATTGGGGTAAGATGCCGCGCTACGGGCGCGATTTCTTTGACGGGCAGTTGGAAGCGGTCAAAGGGCTGGTTCAGGCGGTCGGCCGCGAAGCGGCGATCGTGATGACCCTATACTCACCCTTCATGTGCGCCGGGCATGCCACCCGTCTGGAACTCGTGACCGATCACCTCAACCGCGAGCCGGAGAAGGTTCGCAAAGGGCTAGAGATCATCACCGACAGCTTGCTCGGGTTTGTTCGAGAATGTATCCGGTTGGGCGTGGACGGGTTCTACACCTCAACGCAGGGCGGCGAAGCTGGCCGGTTTACCGAGGCGCATATTTTCGACGAATACGTCAAGCCTTTTGACCTGGTGTTGATGGAAGAGGCTAATCGCGCTTGTCCGTTCAATATCCTGCATGTGTGCGACTACCATCTCGACTATGATGACTTTTCCACATTCCTCGATTATCCAGGGACGGTCGTCAACAGTCCGTTACAGTTTGGCACACACAAGCTAACGCCGAAGGAAGCGTCCGAGTTGTTCAAGCGGCCTTATATGGGCGGGCTAGATCGCAAGGGCATCCTCACGACCGGCACGCCAGAGCAAATCCGGCAGGCCGTCAATGCGGTGATCGAACAAGCTCCTCCGCGCTTTATCCTGGGAGCAGATTGCACCGTGCCGAGCGAAATATCGTGGGATAACCTGAGGATTGCGATAGAGACAGCACACGCCTATCCCGGCAAGGACGAATGATGCCCAAACCCTTGTCACGAGCAAGTCCCAGGAGCTTGCCTTTCAACCGGCGCCTGGATGTACTTGTGATCGGCGGCGCATCGTTGGATGTGCTGCACCTGGCGGGATGGACCGCAGCCTCTGCCGGTGGAGCCGGACTGTACACCGCGTTGGCAGCACACTGCGCCGGCGCTCGCGTCGGTATGTTCGCGCCTCGCCCGGATCCCATGCCGCAAGAACTCTCACCGGCAGCCGAGCGGATCATTTGGATGGGGCCCGTCGTTTCCCCAGAGCAACTGCCACACTTTGAAATCGCGCACCACGGCGGCGGACGCGCGACGTTGGTCAACGCCACCTGGGGCGCGGAAAGCCAGTTGACGCCGAACATGCTGCCATCTGAATTGCGCGACTCGGCCATCGTGCATATCGCCGCCCTGCGCACCGCCGAGCGCCAACTGATGTTCGCCCAGGCTTGCTGTGCGATGGGCCGGGCTCGCCTGTCGGCTGGAACATACGGCCGGTCGGTTGCCAGTGAGCGCAACCTCGTGCGCCAGTTGTTCGAATCGGTCGACCTGTTCTTTATGAACGAGAACGAAGCCAGCCTGCTGTTCGGCGACGTCCAAGCAGCGCGTGCGCGACCTGGGCAGGTTCTGTTTGTCACGTTGGGCGAGCGCGGCGCGCTGGTCATTCAAGGCGAATACGTGACGCACGTGCCTGGCGCGCTCGCCGCCGAACTCGACCCGACCGGCGCGGGTGATACCTTCTGCGGGGCAACGCTGGCGGGACTGGCGCGCGGCGAACATCCTGTCATGGCCGCCTCTGGCGCTGTGACGCTTGCAGGAGAAATGATTGGCCATATCGGCCCGACGCGCCTGGTATCGGGTCGGCCTGCGAGTGGCGTACCAACCGATGATCGCTGTCAGCCTGACCCGGAGCAGATTCGCCGCGTGGCAGAACTAACTGCAAGCCTACCTGAAGTGCAGCCATTCAGTTTCACGGGAGACTTGTTTCCGCCTGTGGGCGACCCAATGGCGCTGGATTTCTTTTTCGCTGCGGTGTTACAACAGTTCGGCTTCTGGGAAGCGCGCGACGGGCGTTACGACCAACCGCTGATTGCCACGCTAGAGGGACGCCGACTCAAAGGCTCCGATTACGTGTGGCGCGCCTATCGCCACCAGCTTGACAAGGCTCCGCACTTTTTCACCCCGGCGCGACAGGCAGAACTAACGGCAAAAGACTTGACCAGGGTCTTGCAAGCCGATGATGGGACAAACCCGATGCCCGCGTTTGACCAACACTTGCAGGCAGCGCGAGCATATGGACGCGACATGCAAGGGTGTCAGTGGACACCCGCCGACGTAATCAGATCGGCTCAGCACTCGGAGCGACCTCGCACAGCACTGCTCGATCTGCTCACTCATATCGGCGGATACAAGGAAGACCCGCTGCGCAAAAAGTCCATGCTGCTGTGCCTGATCTTGGAGCAAAGGCCAGAGCGATTTCTTGTGCCCGCGCCCGGCGAACCCGAGCCGCCCGTGATTGACTATCACTTGATGCGGTCGTGTCTGCGCATCGGCCTGATTGACATCCGTGATGACAGCCTGCGCCGGCGCGTGATCGGGCGAGAAGAACTGCCGCCCGGGGATGAGTGGACGATTCGATGGGCGGCCTATCGCGCCATCCAGCAGGTGCAACAGCAATCAGGGCGAAGGATGGGTGCCGTGGATTGGTTCTTTTTCGGCGCGCGCCAGCGCTGTCCCGAGATGACGGAACCGGACTGTGAACAGTGCGCCGTCAATCCAGTCTGCCTGCATCGCAAGAAATTGTTCCAGCCGGTGATGCGCACGACATTCTATTGATGCGTTGCCGGCCGCATTTGAAAGCAGACCTGGTCCTCGAATTCGAGGGCGTCGTGCGGTCAGATGAATAGGGCAAGAAAGCGGATGCCCGGCGTGTCGGTTACGGTGACTGACCGCTGCATCGGTTGCGGCACGTGCACTGAACAAGTGTGTTTCGTGGATGCCATCCATCTTGCGGATGATCATGCCGTCATCGGCGATGCGTGCAGGGGATGTGGCCGTTGCGTGAATATCTGCCCTCAGCAAGCCATCGAGCTCTCGATCGAGTACGGTCCGTTTGTTGATAGATCAATTGCTCGTCTATCTCCGTTGGTAGACCTATCTTGAACAGCATTCGATTGTCAAAAAAGGAGATGCGGCATGTTCGAGCTACCGGAATTTGTGACCCTCGCCAGACAAATCAACGAGACCTTGACCGGCAAGACGATTAGGAAGGGAAGCTTGGGCAACACGCCCCACAAGTTTGTCTGGTATAACACAAGCCATGCCGAGTTCGAAAGACTCACTAAAGGCAAGACGGTGGGTGAAGCACGGGCAAAGGGGAAATGGCTGTTCGTCTCTCTTGAGCCTGGCTATGTTCTACTGCTTGGCGAGTGCGGCGGCCAGGTGCTGTACCACCCCGCCGGCTCCAAGCTGCCCGCCAAGTATCATCTGTGCCTGGTGTTTGAAGATGACTCTTTTTTCACCGCCACGACTCTAATGTGGGGCGCGATGGAATTGCACGAGTCAGGCCAGGAACAGGAAAGACAATACCTGGGCGGAGCGTGCTACTTTTGCCCGCGCTGCCAGGAATGACACTTGCCACGTTCAGCGCAAATGAGACGCATGGCCCATGTCGCTGAAAATTGCAAAGCGCCCTACCCCACCGGAGTGAAGCGGAATAATGGAGACGAGATTCCTTCTGCAACCACCTGAGCCAACTATCGTGACACATCTCTTTCCCGAGATTCTGGCCGAACTGGTCAGATTGCTGTCAAGCCTGTCTGCCGAAGAATGGCAGAAACCAACCGTATGCGCTGGTTGGTCCGTGAAAGATGTGGCGCTGCATCTGCTGGGCGGCGAGATCGGCAACCTGTCGCGGCGACGGGACGGCCATGCCTCGAGTGCTTCCATCAACAGTTGGGAGGAACTGGTCACGTTCGTCAATGAGTGGAATCAAGGCTGGGTCCGGGCAACACAACGCATCAGTCCCCGGCTCTTGATTGATTTGTGCGAGTTCACAGGCGCCCAACTGTGTGACTATTTCCGGTCGCTGGATCCTTATGCCCTGGGCGGTTCCGTGAGTTGGGCCGGGCCGGAGCGCGCGCCCGTCTGGCTGGACCTGGCGCGGGAATACACCGAGCGCTGGCACCATCAGCAACATATCCGCGACGCGGCGGCCAAGCCCGGACTCACACAGCCAAGATATATGGCGCCGGTCTTGTCGGCTTTCGTCTGGGCGCTGCCGCATACTTTTCGATCAAGGCGCGCGGCGGAAAACACAGCCGTCACCCTGACGATCACCGGGGCGTCAGGCGGTCAATGGTCGCTGCTGCGGGAGGGAGAAGAGTGGCAGCTCTATCGGGGCGCTCCAGATCACCCCGAGGCAGAAATTATTCTCGATCAAGACATTGCCTGGCGACTGTTCACGCGCGGTCTGGCCCCGAATGTGGCGCGAGAGCACATATACTTGAGTGGAGATCAGGCACTCGGATTGCAGGTGCTCGAAATGGTCTCGATCAGGGTGCAAAGCGAAAAAGTTGGGTCATGTGGGGCTCAAGTTGGCCGTCAGAATTGAATCGCAGAAATGCTCCCACACGCCTGCGGCCCACTGGCAGCGAGCATGTAACATGATTTCGGCATGCTCGACCAGCCAAA
>CAYGWJ010000051.1:0-4784 GCA_964353405.1 uncultured Anaerolineae bacterium | reverse complement strand
CCGACAGTGTACACCCGCCAACACCCCATCCTTCGCGGGTCTTGCCGCTGGCCTTGAGGTCAACGTCGGTCACGGCCTCCGTAGGCTGCGCTCCGAGCGTAACCTGTCCATCCGCGCGCTGGCCGAAAAGAGCGGCCTGGCGGTGAACACCCTCAGCCTGATTGAAAACGGCAAGACGTCGCCCAGTTGCAGCACGTTGCAGCAAATCGCCACGGCGCTCGGCGTGCCTATTACGGCGTTCTTTGAAACGGAACTGCCGCAGAACACGGTGGTTTACGTCCGGGCCTGCCAACGGTCGCACGCGGCGTTCACGCACGGCACGCTAGAAGACCTGGGCGCCGGCTTGCGGAACCGCGTCGTCGAGCCGTTGATCGTCACGCTGAAACCGAATGCCGGCAGCGGCGCGACTTCTATCGTCCACACCGGCCACGAGTTTGTGTATTGCTTGCGAGGCCGCATCATCTACACCGTCGAAGAACGTCCCTATCTGCTCGAACCGGGCGACAGCTTGTTGTTCGAATCGCACCTGCCGCACCGTTGGCAAAACATAGACTCGGGATCGTCCCAGGCGCTCTTGGTGCTATGTCCATCAGATGCGCGCGACCGTCCAACCGAGTGCCACTTTGCCTTGAATGGATCGGCGGCAGTAACATGAACGAGACCGGACAGGCGATGAGCCAGACACTCGGGACTCTAGCCCATTGGCTTGAAGCGCAGGTATATCGGGCGCTGGCTAATCCGACGCGGCTAGACATCCTATATACACTTGGCGACGGACCACGCACTGTCACTGACCTGGCGGACACGCTTGGGCTGCCAATCAGTTGCATTTCACGGCATTTGCGGGTTTTGCGCGAGACGACGTTGGTCAATGCGCACCGGCTCGGCCCCACCATCATGTATAGCATGAGCGACCAACGCATCGTACAAGTCATAGAACTGCTGAGACTTGCCTCTGCACATCCGACTCGTCTTGCAAGTACGAGTCGCAGCGCAAGAATGTGAGAACATCCTTCGCGCAAACAAGTAAGGAGGCTAACATGTCTGGTCCAAGATCACACAGGGCGCTTCTGATCGGCATGACGGTGCTGACCATGGGCCTGGCCGTGTGGGTCGTCTGGCCGCCACGGGCGCTGGCGCAATGCGGCGGGGGTGACCAACCACCTGAATCGTCATGTTGCGCATGCCATGCCACTGTGCATCCGGTTTTCGGGCAGAACGAGTGGCACGAAATTCATGCACGCAAAGACTGCTGCTGGAACTGTCACGGCGGCAATGACACGGCTCAAGAGAAGGAATTGGCGCACGTCGGCATGGTGCGACATCCCCTTGAGGACACGTACACTAACTGTCACGCTTGCCACCCCGACGACTACCAGCAGCGCGCCGAACGGTTTGCCGTGGCGCTCGGAGTGACGCCCGTGAGTAGTAACCCGCTCACGCCGACCCTGGTCGCGCAGGCTCCAAGTAGCGCGCAGACATTCACGCCGTCGCCGTTGATGCCGGCCTCGCCGCAGTGGACGACGGCGCTGGTCTTGTTGACGCTGATAGCCGTGTTCTTTGTGAGTGTCACAGTCGCGGCAAAAAGACGCTCCCATCCGTGACCGCCCGCGCCATCAAAAAACGTGTTCGATCTGGACGTTGTGTAGGACCATGTCCCGTTCAATCCCCCTATCCCTGCCCCATAAGGGCATCCTGGGGACAGGACACCCTTAAGGGGTGCAGCAGAGGGGCAATATCACTTTTGCACAGGAGATAAAATGAAAATCGCAGCCATTACCGACGACGGACGCACCATCAGCCAGCACTTTGGGCGCGCGCCGTACTATCTTGTGGCGACCGTCGAGAACGGCGCCATTGTGAACCGCGAGATGCGTGACAAGCTCGGTCACGCGCACTTTGCCAATGAGCCGCACGAGGGCGACCAGCCGGGCCAGCCGCATGGCTTTGACCCGGCTTCGCAAAGCCGCCATGTGCGGATGGCTGAAGCCATTGCCGATTGCCAGGCGCTCTTGTGCGGCGGGATGGGCGCGGGCGCGTATCAGAGCATGGCGGAGCGTGGCATCAAACCGGTCGTCACCGAAATCGCTTCGATTGACGAGGCAGTGATGGCCTATGTCGAGGGCAAGATTGTGGATCGCACCGACCGGCTGCATTGAGTCAGGTTTTGTTTGACAGAGGTCAGGCGATGATGCTGCACATGAATCTGGACGCCTGCATAGGCTGCGGAGTATGTGTCGAGACATGTCCAGCCGGGGCCATGTGCCTCGTCGCCGGCAAGGCCGTCATCAACACAGAACTCTGCACGGTCTGCCAGGCGTGCATTGGCGTGTGTCCAACTGGGGCTATCATGGCTGTCACGCCGGCACAAGCGGCTCTGACGGCTGTGCCACGAACCCCCGCAGCCACGCTGCCGTCTCAAAAGCAAGAGGCCGCGCCGGGCGGTCTTGCGCTTTGGACCAGCATCGCGCTGGCCTTGGTCGAGCATCAGGTCGCGCCGCGTCTGGCCGACGCGCTCGTCGCCGCGCTGGAACGATGGCCAGCGCGACCCAAGCCCACACAGGCGACGACGGCATGGCGGGATGTGATCCAGGGCCAGGTGGCGCGCGGGCCGGCGCATCAACGTCGCCGGCGCGGCAAACCTAGTTGAAACAGTATCACTGCGCAGCGAATGGAGCGCGCAGTCGCTGCGTAGAAAAATATGAAGGGAGGTGATTGAAATGCCACGAGGAGATGGAACCGGCCCGATGGGTGCCGGACCGATGACAGGCCGCAGGGCAGGCTATTGCGCCGGCTATGACGAGCCAGGGTTCGCCAATCCGGCGCCCAGGCTTGGCATGCGGCGCGGCTTTGGCGGCGGCGGGCGTGGCTGGCGGAACATGTTTTACGCCACCGGCCTGCCGCGTTGGGCGCGTTGGGGTTACGCTCCGCCAGCGCCGCAGCAAGAAGTCGAGGCGCTCAAGGAACAAGCTGGAAGGCTCAAAGATCAACTCGACGCGATCAACAAACGCATCGAAGAGATTGGACAAAAGTGACTCGACCGAGGTGCGACACGCTTGCGTGAAGCAGCGCGTCGCACCATCAAGAAATGAGGTGAAATCATGTTCAACCGATTGTTACGTGGTGGACGTGGCCCGGCCGGCGGTGGACGCGGGCGGGGCGGCGGCACCAAGCCCGGCTCCGGCCCCGGCGGCAACTGCGTCTGCCCCAAGTGTGGGCACAAGATACCGCACCAAGTGGGTCAACGTTGTCTCGATATAGCCTGCCCCAAGTGCGGGACAAAGATGGTTCGTGAATAACACCAAGGAGAAGGCAAATGGGTACCAAAGGCAAACAAATCGTGGGTCTGGACGTAGCGGAACTCGTCGCGGATCTCAATCGCGCTTACGCAGACGAATGGCTGGCTGCTTACGCATACAACTACATGGGCCAGGTCGTCACCGGCCGGCCTGCCGCCAAGCAGTTGTCCGCTCTGCTCCTGGACACTTCGAAAGATGAATTGGAGCACCAGCAAGAACTGGCCGCACGCATCGTTTCGCTGGGCGGCAAGCCGCTGGCCGACGTGAGCAAACTGCCCAAGGCTGGCAACGACAGCTACCCGGCTCCGCCGGCCAATGAAAAAGATTTCGAAGCCATCGTCAAGACGGTGATCGAGGCCGAACGCGGCGCGATCGAGGTCTACAACAAACTGGCTCAAAAGACGCATGGCAAAGACCCGATCACCTACAACCTTATCGTCCACATCCTCGGCGAAGAAATCGAGCACGAGGATGAATTCGAAAACCTGTTGAGTTAGCGCCATGAAAATCATCATGACAACCAGTTCACCCAACCTCGAATCACAAGTTGATCCACGCTTTGGGCGAGGCGCCTACTTGCTTGTTATAGACACCGACACGCTGGAATGGCAGGCGCATCCCAATCCAGGGGTCAGCACCCCGGGTGGCGCCGGCATCCAGGCAGCACAATTTGTCACAGAGCGCAAAGCCGAAGCCGTCATCAGCGGCGACTTTGGCCCGCACGCCTTTGAGGCGCTCCACGCGGCCGGTGTGCCAATGTATCTGTTCGGCGACAGCCGCACGGCCCAAGACGTGATCGCGCGTTTCAAGGCGGGACAACTCGAACAGGTCGGCGCGGCGACCCGCGAGGATTGCCACCACGAGGAAAAGGCATGAGGATCGCCGTCGCCAGCGGCAAAGGCGGCACGGGCAAGACCACCGTCGCGACCAGCCTGGCACTTTGCTTGGCGGCGGATCGAACGCAGTCTAGTCTCGCGCCCGATCCGCCGCTTTTCCTGGATTGCGACGTGGAAGCCCCCAATGCCCACCTGTTTCTCAAGCCGACGTTCGAACGACGTCAAGAGGTGGGCCTCTTGATTCCCCACGTGGACGAAGCAAAATGCACGCATTGCGGCAAGTGCGCTGAGGTGTGCCAATATCACGCCATCGCCGTGCTGGGCAAAAAGGTGTTGGTGTTTCCCCAGTTGTGTCACGGCTGCGGCAGTTGCACGCTCATCTGCCCCGAAGGCGCGATCTCGGAAGTGCCAGACGTGATGGGCGTGCTTGAAGGTGGCACGACAGCGAGTGGCATCGCGTTTGCGCGCGGCGTGATGAACGTGGGTGAGCCGATGGCGACACCCATCATTCGCCAGCTCAAAAAGTGGGCCGCACCCAAGCCTGACCAAACCGTCATCATGGACGCGTCGCCTGGTACGTCGTGTCCTGTCGTCGAATCGGTGCGCGGCGCGGATTTCCTGTTGCTGGTCACTGAGCCGACGCCGTTTG
>CAYGWJ010000050.1:0-11771 GCA_964353405.1 uncultured Anaerolineae bacterium | reverse complement strand
ACCGGCAAAGTTGACATCGCAACGTTAGGTGTGACAAAATCTCTAGACCATGCGTTCTAAATCCAAGCTGTTTTTGCCTCTTGCCAGCCGAGATTTTGTCACACCAGCAGTTCAAATGTCGCTTTTGCTTGGAGTCTGAGTATACCTGTGACGAATGTCACCTGCAATCTGTGACGCCGCGCACTAAAACATTGGCGCGACTATGTTACACTTTTCACGGTCAACTATATTCTCATAAGTGTATTGACGCATAAGCCGAGGAAAACTATGACGCGACCACCTGAATCTGAAATCTGCGAACTGCATGCCCAGTTCTGCCAGGCACTGGCCGACCCCACACGGATCATGCTGTTATACACTCTGGCTGAAGGTCCTAGAAACGTCGGCGAACTGGCGACCGAACTGAAGCTTTCCCAGCCGAATGTCTCTCGCCACCTCAAAGTCCTCCGTGAGCGCGGTATAGCAGTGGCCACGCGCGAAGGCGCGAATGTCGTTTACTCGCTGGCCGACAAGCGTGTGCTCAAAGCGCTTGACCTAATGCGTGAACTGCTGGGGGACCAATTGGCTCGGCGCGCACAATTGGCCGAGGCGCTCCAAGTTCTCAATCTCATTTCATGGCCGATAGGAGGCAAAGGATGAGTCCACGATTATTCAAACTGCTTGTCCTCATCACGATTGGATTGGCGCTGCCCATCATGGTCTGGATGGCAACGCCGCAGCAGGATGCGTCCGCGCAGTGCGGTTCGCAGGCCAGCTCGTGCAAGAACTGCCACGAAGTGCAGGGCAAAGACCCGGTGGCGAAAAAAGGCCAGTGGCACATTGATCACGCGGCGAACGACTATTGCGAGTTCTGCCACGCGGGCAACGTCCAGGCCACCGACAAGGATAAGGCGCACGTCGGCATGGTCAAGCCGGGCGACAACCTCAAGGCGTCCTGCGGCGGGATGTGCCATCAAGACTTTTCGGCGCGCGCGGACAAGTACATCGCAGTCGGCATGCAAGTTGGCGGCGGCGCGGCGCAGCCACCCGCTGCCTCGAGTGGCGGCCAAGCTCCGGCGGCGACTGCCGTTGCACCGGCACAACCCGCGGCTCCCGCCGCGCAATCCAAACCAGCCGCTCCGCCACCCGCGAGTGGGCAAATCGTTGACTTCAATCAGCCCAAACCGAACCTGGAAGCCAATCCCAGCACCGTCAATGTGGGCAACATTGTTTTGGGCGTGCTGGTCGTCTTGGTGTTGATCGTCGGCGTGGTGATTGTGTTTGCTGGTGAAGGCGGCTTGCGAAAGCTCACCGCATGGCAGGCGCAACCCGCCGTCGCCAGCGCGTATCGCGGCACGCCGTTGCCCGATAATTGGGCCGATCTGGTCAAGGCCAAACCTGAACTGGAACAAGTGTTGCCGATGTTGGCCAGGGCCGACCCACGCACAATCAAGGCGATTGCGCATGTGCTCTCGGATCCATCGCATGGAGACGAGGCGCTTCAGGCGCTGGGCAAGATTGACCTCAAGCTGATCGAGGATGTGCGCAAGCTTGGCCCGCGCGAGCGCGAATTGCTATTGGCGTTGGCGCAAGGCCACTGAGTCAAAAGGAGGAGCGAATGAACAAAATCATCGCGTACATTAGAAAGGACGAATGGTCGCCTTACGTGGCCGGAGTCGGTCTCGGGCTGGTGGCGATTCTTTCGATGTGGTTGGCGAACCAGACGCTCGGCGCATCGGGCGCGTTCGAGAGCATGGTGGGCGCGTTGGGCAAGTCGCTGGGCATGATTGGCCGCCAGGCTCCGCCCAGCTTGATCAACAACTCGTATTGGGTCAACCTCATGCGGCCTGAAATCGGTTGGCAAGTGTGGCTGATCCTCGGCACGATCTTGGGCGGCGGGATCGGCGCGCTCACGTCGGGGACGTGGAAACTGCGCACGATGCCGGACAAGCAGTGGACGGCCGTCTTTGGCACGAGCCGGGTCAAGCGCTGGGTGCTGGCATTCCTCGGTGCAATTGTGCTCGAGGTCGGCGCGGGGCTGGCGAACGGTTGCACGAGCGGCCTGGCGATTTCGGGCGGGCTGCAACTCGCGCCGTCGGCGTTCCTGTTCATGGCGGGCATGTTCGCGGCGGGCATTCCCACCGCTCTCATCATCTACGGGAGGAGGTACTAGAATGACATTCGGAAGCATTCTCGGAGCCGTCGTGCTCGGCGCGGGCTTTGGCTTTACGCTGAACAAGGCGGGATTAACAAAGTATCACAAGATCGTCAACGTCTATCGCTTCACCGATCTGGCCGTTTTGAAATTCATGCTGACGACGCTCGTCGTGGCGATGCTCGGCCTGTTCGGGCTGAATGCGCTCGGTGTGTGTCCACTGCCCAAAGCGCCTGCCACCGTCATTGCGGGCAATCTCATCGGCGGGCTGATCTTTGGCTTTGGCATGTCCGCGGTGGGATACTGACCGGGCACTTGCGCCGCCGGGAGCGGCGAAGGTAAGCTCGATTATCTCATTCCGGGTCTGTTGGGATTCCTGGTGGGCGCGGGTGTATACGCGGCGCTCTATCCAAATTTGTTCGCGGGCATTCAAAGGATCGCCGACTATGGCAGCACGATTTTACCCACGCTGTGGAACTTGAATGCGATGTTGATGGCGCTCCTGTTTGCGGAAATCGTGTTGATTCTGTTCTATTTCCTGGAGCGCAAGATCGGTGTGCGCAAGGATAAGGTAGCTGAATAATACTGCGTATTGCGTGCCGCGTATTCCGTTTACGCAGTACCCATTACGCAATACGGAATAGTCAATGAACACTCCAAAAGACAACGTATTGAACAAACCTATCTCGCGCCGAAGCTTTCTCAAGGCAAGCGGCGGGCTGGCGGCGGGAGCATTCCTGCTGGGCGATCTTTCGCCCAAGCAAATCCAGAAACGCTTGACGGCCGTCGCCGGCACACCGACCCGCTACGTGACGAGCCTGTGCGAGATGTGTGTATGGCGCTGCGGGTTGCGTGCACGCATCGAGAATGGCAAACTGCGCAAGCTCGAAGGCAACCCCGATCATCCGCACTCGCGCGGCTTGTTGTGCCCGCGTGGCCAGGCGGGTGTGATGACGGCGTATGACCCCGACCGCATCCAGTTCCCGCTCATTCGCGCCGGAGATCGCGGCAGTGGCTTGTTCCGCCGCGCGTCGTGGGACGAGGCGCTGGGCTACGTCGCGGACAAGATGACGGCGATCAAGCAATCCGCCGGGCCGGAGGGCATGGTCTTTTCCAGCACGCACAACCTGGCGCAGACGCAGTTCGAGAACTTGATGCGGGCTTACGGCAGCCCGAACTATGGCACCCAACGCAGCCTGTGCTTCAACGCGATGATCATGGCCGGGCTGATGACCTATGGATTGGAAGAGCCGGGCCGCGACTACGACAACGCCAAGTACATCATCTACGCCGGGCGCAACTTGATGGAAGCCATCAGCAACAGCGAGACGCAGGATTTGGTCGCGGCGATCTCGCGCGGCGTCAAGGTCGTGCTGCTCGATCCACGCTTTACGGTGACGGCCAGCAAGGCGACCGAGTGGCTGCCCGTTCGACCGGGCACCGACCTGGCGTTCTTCCTCGCGCTGCTCAACGTCATCATCGCCGAAAAACGCTACGACGAAGCGTTCGTGGTAAAGTATACCGTCGGTTTTGACCAGCTTCAAAAGCAAGTGACCCAATACACGCCCGAGTGGGCCGCGCCGATATGCGGCATCGAGGCGGAGCGCATTCAGCGGATCGCGCGCGAGTTTTCCGACGTGCGGCCCAACGGCTTTGCGCACCCGAACTGGCGCACGAGCAACTTTGTCAACACGTTCCAGGCCGAGCGCGCGATTTCGATCCTCAACGCGCTGATGGGCAACTGGAACAAGCCGGGGGGATTGCAGCCGCCTGCCGGCGAAGGCGACCTCACGCTGGGCCAGGTGCCGCAGCCGCCCTATCCGCGCGTCAACGCAGCGCGGCTCGACGGCGTGCCCAACAAATATCCGCTCGTGCCATTGAACATTGGCGTGTTCCAGGCATTGCGCGACGGCATCTATGAAGGCCAGCCGTATCAGGCCCAAGGCTGGTTCGTCTATCGCCAGAATCCGGTGGACAGCATCGCCGAGCGAAAAAAGACACTCGCCGCCATCAGCAAACTCGACCTGATGGTGACGGTGGACGTTTCGATGAACGACACGGCGTGGTACAGCGACGTGGTGCTGCCGGAAGCGTCGTACCTCGAACGTTATGACCCGCTGGCGACGATGGGTAACCTGGCGTTCTTGCGCCAGCCCGTCATCGAGCCGCTGGGCGAAAGCAGATCCGCGCTGTGGATTTTCAAGCAGTTGGGCGAGCGGCTGGGCTTGAAGGATTTCTTTGCCTACCAGGACGAAGAGGATTACATTCGGACGCAAATTGCTCCGCTGGGCATGACGCTGGAAGAGATGAAAGCCAGAGGCTTTTACGCTGCCCCCAAATCCGAAGAGGCGGGCGAGCCGAAATGGAACACGCCCAGCGGCAAGATCGAAATCGCGTCGTCGGTGCTGGCCAAGGCGAATCAACCGGCGGTGCCGACGTGGCAAGAGCCGCCCAGGCCGGCCGACGATCAGTTCTACCTGCTCACGGGTAAGGTGGCTCAGCATACCCAGTTTTCGACGCAGAACAACAAGTGGCTCAACGAGCTTTATCCCAAGAGCCGCCTGACGATCCACACGCAACCAGCGGCCAAGCTGGGCATCAAGACGAGCGATGTGGTGATCGTCGAAAGCGAAGTGGGTCAAGTCGAGATCGAGGCGTTCGTCACCGAAGGCATCCGGCCTGATTGCGTCTTTATGACGCAGGGCTTTGGCAAGGTGAGCAAGGGATTAAAGACCGCCTACGGCAAGGGCGCAGCGGATAACGACCTGCACCTTTCGATCACAGATCCGGTTAGCGGCGGGCAGGCGCTCAGCCAGACGTTTGTGACCGTGAAACGTAAAGCGTGATGCGTGAAAGGGGTGAGGCATGCCACCGACTATAGAAAACTACCAGTTTCGCCTAGCACATCTCGTGATTGATCCCGCTACTCTACGAAATCAAGGAGCACCAGGTGTCGCTGAAGCTGCACGCAGTTTTCTGGTAAGACTTGATTTACGCAGATTTGTAACGGATGACGAAGAGGCTTTTAAGGATGAGCTTAATGCACAAACAGATTTGCTGAAAGAGAGCTTGCCAAAAGGCGCACAGCATTGGGGGACTGCACGAAAAGCTATCAATTTACTTTTGGGCGAAGCTTACTACCACCGCATCTTGTGCAATGTATATGGCCTGCAGAAAATTGAAAGTTATCTGGAGATTCCACTGGACGGGCAAGTCGGTGACTTTCTCACACGAAAAGCACGAGAAGCAGGAGATGTACGTTTCCCTAGATGGCACGCTATCAAACACCTCACTCGACCCATCAGCGACCGTTACCAGAGTTTCGCTGCTGACTTCGCAAGAGGTATGGGGAACGGTTGGGCTAGGATACATCTCGATGTAATCATCTGGCAAAGATCCGAAAGCTTGCCCAACTGAAAGAAAAAGCCCTCTGAAGCGAACTGGGAACGTACATTTCGTCATTCTGAGCCGCGAAGCGGCAAAGAATCTCTGCCACACAAGACTGAGACCCTTCGCTTCGCTCAGGGTGACACATAGACAAGTTACTGATCACTGATCACCAATCACTGATCACTAACGAGGTGACAGATGAGGTATGCTTTCGTAATTGACGTTCGACGCTGTATTGGCTGCAAAGCCTGCATGGTATCTTGCAAGTCGGAATGGCAGGTGCCCATCGGCCATTCGCGCATCTGGGTCAAGGACACCGGTTTGCGCGGGACGTTCCCCGAACTCGAGTTCGATTTCGTCACGGGCAACTGCCATCACTGCGCCAAGCCGCCGTGCATCGAGGTCTGCCCCAACGGCTCGACCTATCAACGGCCCGATGGCATCGTGGTGATTGATCAGGATGCGTGCCTGGGTTGCGGGTTGTGCATCAAGGCGTGTCCGTACGACGCGCGCTATTACAATCCCGAAAAAGGCGTGACCGACAAGTGCAACATGTGCTTCACCCGGCTGGAGCAGGGCATGCATCCCGCGTGCGTGGACACGTGCGTCGGCGGCGCGCGCATGTTCGGCGATGTGGACGATCCTGAAAGCAATGTCTCGCGGATGATCCATGACAACAGGGGCAACATCACGCGCATGATTTCACCCGAGGTGGACACCGACCCGCAGATTTACTATATCGGGTTGAAGGACGTGCCGGCCGGATTGCTGCCGCTGCCGCACGCGCCGCAACTCGAATCTGCCGCGACAGTATGGAAGAACATCGCCCGACCTGCGGTCATCGGCTTGATCGGCGCGACGTTCATCGGCCAGGCGGTGGCGTATGCCAATCAGTTATTGAGGGGCGAAAAAGAACTGGATGAGTATTAGGCGTGAAACGTAAAACGTGACCGGGAGTGTGTTCACGTTTCACGCATCACGTTTTGCGTGAGGAGGAAATGATGGCTGCAACTCCAAGAATCTTGTCGCTTGAAGAACGCAAGACTCTGCTGAATACAGAAATCAAAAAGCACGACGTGGCCAATATCCTGGTGCACTGGTTCAATGTGGCGGCCTGGATATTTTTGCTGAGTACAGGGCTGGGGATTTTGTACAGCGCGTTCTATCGCTTCATCCCGTTGAACTGGAACATTTTGATCCGCGATGCCTTTGGCGGGCTGGCGAACCTGCGCGCGTTCCACAAAGCCGTCGGCCTGATCTGGGTGTTCGTGCTGACGTTCAATGTCGTGCTGGGTTTCAAGAAATACTTTGGGCCGTTCGGCCAGGAATCGCTCTGGCTCACCCAGAATGACATCGAGTGGCTCAAGATGATGCCGCTGCGGATCATGGGCAAAAAGGTCTGGATGCCGCCACAAGATGCCTATAACGCCGGTCAAAAGGCGTATGCGATTGCGATCTCAGCGGGCACGCTGGGCATTATGGTCAGCGGCCTCATCATGACCTTCCCGATCTATATGCCCGCGCGCTGGATCGTCCAGTGGGCCAATGTCCTGCATTACATCTCATGGGGTGGCGTCATTGCCGCGCTGATCGTCCACTTGTACATGGGCGCGGTGATGCCCGAAGAGCGGCCCGCGTTCTTTTCGATGTTCAGCGGCAAGGTCAATGCGCTCTATGCTTATCTGCATCACTACAACTGGTTCCAGCGCTACCAAGAGCACGAGCATGAGTGGGAGGAGCGGATGCAGAAACACATCGAAGAAGAAAAGCGCATTATGCAGGGCGGGGAAAAATAACAAATCTCAAATTTCAAATGTCAAAAGAGGAATTGACTGTGAAGCCAATTTGGTTCTTGACGTTTTTGATTTTTGCACTGGCATTGACCGCGTGCACGGAGCGGATTCTGGTGGGAACGGCAGTACCGGGCGCGCCCGATGTGCCGCTGGCTACGCCGGTGGTTGTGCCGACAGCCACCTCCAAACCTGCGACGGAAGCCAAGCCGGTCGCGCAGTCGAACACCTCGACCGAGCGCGGCGCAAAGGTGTGGGTTGAGCAAAACTGCAACCTGTGTCATGGCGATCAGGGGGCGGGACGCATCGGCCCCAAGCTGTCCAAGACAAGTCTCTCCGCCGAAGCAATTGCCAAGGTTGTGCGCGCGGGCCAAGGGTCAATGCCGGCTTACAAGACCGACAAGTTGAGTGACGCCGATCTCGCGGCAGTATACACCTGGCTGCAAACACTCAAAGACTGAGTGCCATCACTCGATTGATCACACCACCGCCGTTGGCTTTCATCCTTCGGCGGTGGTATCATTTAGACTTGATGAATACCGAACCCGTTCCGCCATCTCAATCTCATGCACGCCGCCCCAGTTTCTTTGAGCACCTCCATCCGCCGTTTATCCCCAACGCACAGATGCGCTTTACTTACACATGGGGACTGGGCGGGCTGTCCGCGCTGCTCTTTCTCGTGCTGGCTGTGACCGGGGTGATGGAGATGTTTTACTACAATCCCACCGCCGAGGGCGCGGGGGCTTCGATCCGGCTCATCACCTACGTGGTGCCGTATGGCTGGTTCATCCGCAACCTGCATCACTGGGCCGGTCAGGCGATGGTCATTGTCGTCGCGTTGCATATGGCGCGCGTGATCTTGACCGGGGCCTACAAGCCTCACCGGCAGCTCAATTGGATAATCGGCGTGGCGCTGCTGGCGCTGACCGTGGCGCTCGACTTTACGGGGCACGGATTAAAGTGTGATGATCAATCCGCCTGGGCTGTGACCACCGGCGGCGGGCTGATTCGATCCATTCCATTTTTAGGCAATGCGCTATACAACGTCGCGATCGGTGGAGCGGCCTGCACATCCGCCGCGCTCATCCGGTTGTACGGCTGGCATGTGTTGGGCATTGCACTGCCGGCGGCCATCCTCATCGGCTATCATTTCTTTCGAGTGAGGCGCGATGGCGGCATTGCTACCCCCCTCGCACTCCCCCCGCAAGCGGGGGGAGCAGGTAGGGGGGGCTTGCAAGCAGGGAGAGAGAAAATGCCGCGTGCCGAGCTGGTGCGCAAGGAAGCCTTATTCGCGATTATTGCGATGGCCGTGTTGGTTTTCGTTTCCGTGTTTTTCAATGCGCCGCTGGGCAAGCCTGCCGATTTCGCTCCGTCGGATGTCCACATTCAAGCGCCGTGGTTTTTCCTCTGGGTGCAGGAATTGCTGAGGCTGCTTTCTCCATTCGTCGCGGGCGTGCTCGTGCCCATCGGCGTGTTGGCTCTGCTGGCGATTTTGCCGTTCGTCGAAAAGAGACCCGAAGGAACCGGTATTTACTTTGCTCAGGAATTGCGTCCGATTCACATTGCGTTTGCCGTGCTGGCGGCTATCATCGTCGGGCTGACGGTGCGGGGAGGGCTGCGTTGAGTTCGCGCCATTCGCTGTGGATGGCCCTGGCGAGCCTTGCTTTTCTCGTTTCCATTGTCGCGGCATGGTGGCGAGAGAGCCATCAGCCGTGGCAAAACTGGCAGGCGCGTGCCTATCGTCTGCAAGCAGCGCAGCTCACCACTCAAATTGCTAATGAGCTCGATTCCGGCACGCGCGCTTCGCTTAAAGCCCAACGCGCCGAGGTGCTCTCGGCGCAGCCACGCATTATCACCCTCATCCCGCAACAGACCAACAAACCGGAATTGTGCCTCACCTGTCATACGGGCATCGAAGACATCAGTCCATCGCATCCGGCGGAAGCCATGGGCTGCGTGATGTGTCACGGCGGCGACCCGCTCGCGCTCGATGCGAACCGCGCTCACGCGGGCATGTATGGTGGGCGCAATCCCGGCGATTTGAGTGTGGCGCAACAAGCGTGCGGCCAGCCGCAGTGCCACGCCGGCTTCAGCGACCCGACGCGCAATCACATCGAGCGCGTCAATCACAGTTTGCAGGCGACATATGCCAGCGCGATCGCGCAGGTGCGTTTCACCTTCGGCGCGCAACCTGATAACCGCGCGCGGCTGAGCATCGCGGCGGTCTCTGACAACAGCCCGACGATTCCATCCAACGCGCTTCGCTCGCTCGACAAGTTCGATCCCTCGAAAGAGACGTCGCCCGGCGTGCTAAAATTCGCGTCCGATTGTCTCACCTGCCATCTCTCAGCGCCGGTCGCCACGTCGCTCAACAGACCTTACTTTTATCGCTCCACGGGTTGTTCAGCGTGCCATTATCTCTACGCCGACGACGGCCTGTATCGCGGCCTCGACCCGACCGTGCCGCGCGACGAGCCCAATCATGGCGCAACGCATCGCCTGACGACGCAGATTCCCTACAGCCAGTGCAATCACTGCCACAATCGTGGCAACTATAGCCTGAAGCAAATGACGTTCTTGGAACGCGACGATCTCTATCCCGCACAACTGGCGGGATTGTCTGCGCAAGACCGCCGCCCGCGAGATTACTATCAACCCATCGCACAATTCGTCTCGTGCGAGTGGATTCTGGATTGTGTGGATTGCCATACCTCTGCCGAGGCGATGGGCGACGGTCATATCTATGGCACGAAAAAAGATGCCACGTATCATCAGTGCAAGACGTGCCACGGCACGTTGACCGAGCCGCCCTTGACCGCCATCATCACCGATACGGAAGAGCTGGCGATGCGCGAAGCTCGCTTGAACAACATTCCGCTTCAAGTGGGTGATCGAGTGCTGGTGACGGATCGAGGCGAAAAGCTGGGACACATTCAGTGGCCGGTCACGTCCACCGTGCCTATCTTGACCATGCAAGTCACACATCAGGTGTACACTGTGCCGTTGGTGATGGGCAGCCAATGCCCGCAGAAAGCGGATGAACAAGCATCGCGCTTTTGTCATGAATGTCATGCGGTGAAACGCTGAACAAATGTCAAATCTCAAATCTAAAATTTCAAATGTCAGTCGGCGGGATTTCCTCGGGCTGGTTACAAAGGGAACGTTGACAGCCGCGTTCGGGGGATTGCTCTATCAGGCCGCACGCTTCTTTTCCGCCGACGTGAGCACACAGCCGCCCCACCTGTTTACGCTGCGTCCTCCTGCCGATTACGCGCTTGGCACATGGACCTTCGAGCCAGCGGCGCGTGCATACATCGGGCGCGATGCGCGCGGGCTGTTTGCCATCAATGCGACCTGCACGCACCTCGGTTGCACGGTGAAGCACGTTGGGGCTGGCCGCGTGCCAGCCCAATTCGAATGTCCCTGCCACGGCAGCCAATTCGACGCGGAAGGCCGCGTGCTCGTCGGCCCAGCGACTCGTTCGCTTGAACGTGTGCGGCTGACCTTGACCAATGACGGGCGTGTCGTCGTGGATCGCGCTGCCATTGTGAATGAAGACTTTCGATTGGCAATTTGACGAGGCAGTATCACCATGAAACCACTCGACGAACTCTTGCAAGCCTGTGCGGCGTTACATCATCACCTCTGCCCGCGCCAGGTGCTCGGCGTGCGAATGGGCCTGTTGGCTGGAGAAATTCTCGGCCTTGATTTGCCTCAGAGCGATAAGCGCTTGCTGACCATCGTGGAAACAGATGGCTGTGGCGCCGACGGGATTGCCGTGGCGACTGGGTGTTGGGTGGGACATCGCACGATGCGAATTGAGGACTATGGCAAAGTCGCAGCGACGTTTGTGGACACACTCACGCATCGGGCCGTGAGAATTGTTCCGCAAACACAATCAAGGCAACTTGCTTGCGAATATGCGCCTGAAGCGCACAGCAAGTGGGAAGCACAACTGTTAGGCTACCAGCGAATGCCCGCTGGAGAGTTACTCTC
Source organism: uncultured Anaerolineae bacterium (assembly GCA_964353405.1). Taxonomy (GTDB): domain Bacteria; phylum Chloroflexota; class Anaerolineae; order Fen-1058; family Fen-1058; genus JBGLNJ01. The sequence goes on along the minus strand of CAYGWJ010000050.1, from coordinate 461 downwards.
GGCTCAGACCGTGCGACTCGACATGCCAGTTGAACAAATCATCAGTCGAGCCGGCGAGCGGATGACGTGTGAGAGCTGTGGCGAAGAGATCATGAACGAACGCCAAGTCATCCGAGACGGCGTCGTGCTGTGCAAAAGCTGCGCGGGTTCAAGCTATTACAGCGTCGTCGCCGAACGCAACGCATCGGTTGTTCTTTTCAACCAGCAGAGCGTAACCTGATATTTCAGTACACAGACAGGGGAATGCGCGGCTGGGTGTACAGCCAGTGAAACGGCAAGTCTCAGCAAGACGAGTTTGCGCCCCGACGACCTTAAGCTGAGCTTAGAGCGGTTTCCTATCGAGTGTACGGGATGACCACTGTGGTGGTGGCGGATTCGATGATGAAAAGCCTTGATTATGTAGCCTGTGAAATACGCCGTTATGTTCACTCGCGCGAAGCGACCCGTACATGCAACTGGAA
>CAYGWJ010000049.1:0-11836 GCA_964353405.1 uncultured Anaerolineae bacterium | reverse complement strand
AACAGCGCAAAATCATCCAGCCAGAAAGCATGCTCGGCGCAAACGCGGGCAAAGTCAGCTCGCTGGTCATGCGTGGCTCTGGCTCGAAAGTTGCCAAAGGCTCGATCCAGCAAGCCGGTCTTCCAGCGAATGACCGGACCGAAATCAACCCGGTCGTCGGGGAAAACTGGCACACTTCCAGCCTCCATGTCCTCCGCCGAGAGATAACCCGCCTCCACCAGCTTTTCGGGACTGATGAGCATGGGATTGCCGGCAAACGCGGAAAGGCCCTGGTAGGGCGAATCGGCGTAACCGGTGGGACTGAGAGGAAGCACCTGCCAGTAGGATTGGCCGGCGGCGACCACAAAATCAATGAACCGGTAGGCCGCGTCACCCAGGTCGCCGATGCCGAATCGGCCCGGGAGCGACGTGGGGTGCAGCAAGATGCCACTGCGACGTGGGAATTTCATGAGAGAAACCTCTTTCAAGCGAGAACTTCTGATGATCTGTTACCGAAGGCCGAGTGCCAGCCAGGCATACTGGTAGGGCTGCAGCGTGAGCGCGTAAACGTCGTCAGACACATTGGGGAACACTTGCTCGGAGAGCAGGTCGCGCACGCGCATACCTTTCCAGCGGCGCAAATCCAACTGAATGTGCTGCGGTCTCGTGGACAGGTTGTGCACTGCCAGGATCGTCTCTCCGTTAAAAGTGCGCAACACGGAGAGAATAGAACGATTTTCACATTCCAGGAACTCGTAGCTTCCCTGACCAAAGGCGGGATGTTCTTTGCGCACGGACAGCAACTTGCGCAGGGTATGCCAGAGCGAGCCGGCATCGGCGCGTAGAGCCGCTACATTGACGCGCTGGCAGCCGTAAACAGCATCGTCAATCACGGGAGCATACAGCCTGTCCGCTGGCGCAGTTGAAAAGCCGGCGTTGGGACTGCTGTCCCATTGCATGGGCGTGCGCACCCCATCACGGTCGTTCAACCAGATGTTGTCACCCATGCCGATCTCGTCTCCATAGTAAAGGAAGGGCGAGCCCGGCAAGGCGAACAGCATGGCGTTCGCCAGCTCGATTTTTCGGCGGTCGCCATCGAGCAGTGGAGCCAGGCGGCGGCGAATGCCCAGGTTGAGCCGCATCCGTGGCTCCGGCGAGTAAGCGTTCCACATGAACTCGCGCTCGTCCGGTGTCACCATCTCTAGCGTCAGTTCGTCGTGGCAGCGGAGAAAAGTGCCCCACTGGCAAATGCCCGGCAGATCGGGGGTACGGGCCATGATCTCTTCGATGGGGCTGCGATCGGCCCTGGCCAACGCCATAAAGATGCGCGGCATCAGCGGAAAGAAAAAGTTCATGTGAAACTCGTCGCCATCGCCAAAGTACGGGCGAACGTCTTCCGGCCATTGATTCGCTTCCGATAGCAGCATCGTGCCCGGCGCGTAGGCATCCACAAACGCGCGCAAGCGTTTGAGATAGGCGTGCGTCTCGGGCAGGTTTTCGCAGTTCGTGCCTTCGCGCTCGTACAGATACGGCGGCGCATCCACGCGAATGCCATCCACACCCTGATCTATCCAGAACTGGATGACGCGCAGCATCGCGCGCTGGACTTCAGGATTGTCATAGTTCAAATCGGGTTGGTGATAGAAGAAGCGATGCCAGTAGTATGCGCCCCGCACCGGATCGTAGGTCCAGTTCGATGGCTCAGAATCCAGAAAGATGATTCGAGCGTCGGCATAGCGCGTGTCCGTTTCGCTCCACACGTACCAGTCGCGATATTTGGCATGCTCAGGATGATGGGGATCGCGCGACGCCTGAAACCACGGGTGTTGATCCGAGGTGTGATTCGGGACCAGCTCGACGACGATGCCCAAGTCCCGCCGATGAGCCTCGGCGACCAACGCGCGGAAATCTTGCAGCGTGCCATAGTCGGGATGAACGCTGCAATAGTCGCTGACGTCATAGCCATGATCGCGCAGCGGCGACGGTGCGATCGGCAGCAACCACAGCGCATCTACGCCTAAATCCTGGAGATAGTCCAACCTGGACATCAGCCCAGGCAGGTCGCCGATCCCATCGCCGTTGCTGTCGGCAAAGGCTCGAACAAAGACTTCGTAAAAGACAGCGTCTTTGTACCAATCCTGGCTCATGAACTCCCTCGGCGGTTTTACCTGGCGTCATCCTGAGCGGATCGCTTTAGCCTTCGCCCGAAGCGCTCCACTCAGGTGACAGGTTTTAAATTTGAGATTTGATATTTGAGATTTGCATCAGCCTTTGACCGATCCAGCCAGCAGTCCGCGCACAAAGAAGCGTTGCAGCGAGAAAAAGACGACCAGCGGCAGGATCATCGAGACGAACGCGCCGGCGGTCAGCAGGTGCCAGTCGTTGCCGCGCGAGCCAACCATCTCGGCGATGCGCATGGTGAGCACCTGCACGTCCGGCTTGGCGCCGATAAAGATCAACGCTACCAGGTAGTCGTTCCAGACCCACAGGAACTGGAAGATGGCAAAGGACGCCAGGGCCGGCACCGACAGCGGCAGGATCAACCGGCTAAAGATGGTAAAGTGTGACGCGCCGTCAATAAAGGCCGATTCCAGAATGTCCCTGGGCAGCGAGCTGATATAGTTGTACAACAGATAGGTCGCCAGGGGCAGACCAAAGCCCGTGTGCGCCAGCCAGATGCCCAGGAACGTGCCGTTCAGGTTCAGGCTGACATAGTCACGCAGGATAGGCACCAGGGCGATCTGCAATGGCACCACCAACAGCGCCACGACCATGATGAAGAGCGTTCTGCGGCCGGGGAAGGCCATCCACGCAAAGCCGTAGGCAGCAAAGGCCGCGATAAGGATGGGAATCACCGTGGCCGGTACGGTGACGATCAGGCTGTTCAGGAAATACCCGATAAAGTTGTCGCCCTGTTCGGTCACGACCGTGCCATCGGGCTGTCTGATCTCGAACGTCTTGCCGCCCAGCACCTGCTGATAGTTGTCCAGCGTTAATTTGTAGCCCGCGGTCCACTGTTGCCGCTGGACCTCGAGCTTGCCCAGGCGTTTGTTGCCGATCCAGATCAGGCGCTGCTTGCCATCCGGCGTCGTCACGCCAGCGCGGAATTGTTCAAAGGTTCCCTGAGCGCCCCGGATGTTCATGACGCCGTCGCGGTTCAGGTCTGCCGGTATCTCAAACTCTTCGACTTTGACAAATTCCTGGTGCGGAATAAAGCTCCACCAGCCGGAGGTCTGGATATCAAAGCGTGTACGAAAGGACGAAACGAGCAGGCCAATCGTGGGGATGGTCCAGGCCAACACCAGCAGTACCAGGGCCCCGTTGACGAGGATATCCGACATCCGCAGACGTGTCTTTTCTTTTGCTCTAGTGGTTCTCATTTGAACGCCTCCCGTTCGCGGAACCCGCGCAGGTTGTAGACCATCACGGGGATGACGGCCATAAACAGCACGATGGCAATAGCCGAGCCGTAACCCGAGTTCTGCGCCGTAAAGTATTCCCGGTAGAACTGGGTGGCAATCACCGGCGTGCTGAACTGTCCTCCCGTCATGACCCACACCACGTCAAAGATCTTGAGCGTGAAAATGATAATCGTCGTCCCAACGGCGACGATCGTGCCCTGGATGTACGGGATCATGATCTGGAAAAAGATCTGGATTTCGTTGGCGCCGTCCACCCGGCCGGCCTCCATGATCTCCGACGGGATGCCCTTGAGCGCCGCCGAGAACAGCACCATAGCATAGCCCGTCTGCAGCCAGATCGAGATGACGATCAAGAACAGGTTGTTCCAGGGCTGCAGTTGCGCCGCAGCGGTCCACGCTACCGGTTCGCGGCCGGTCAGCCCGGTGTAGACGGCATTGAGCATCCCGACATTGGGGCTCACGTTGTAGATCATATTCCAGATGACGCCGGCCCCGACCATCGAGATGGCATACGGCACAAAGATCAGCGATTTGGCAAGCCCCTCAAAGCGGCTGCGGTCGGCCAGCACGGCGATCAGCAAGCCGAAGACAATGTTGAGCGTGGAGCCAAAGACGATCCACATCACGTTGTTGCGGAAGGCCGTGAACATGTTGCGGTCGGTAAAGACGGCCAAATAGTTCTGCAGGCCGACAAAGCCGATGTTGTTGGCATCGAACAGGCTGATCCAGAAGGTGCGGACGGTGGGCAAGGCCAGGTACCAGATGAGGATCGCTACCGCCGGTCCGACAAAGACGAACGGCAGCAGGCGGTCGCGCCACACATCGCCCAGCTTCTCGACGAGCCAGTTTGAAACCAGATAGAGCGCGGCGACTCCGCCGACTCCCCAGACGATGGCCACGATCGCGATAATTTCCTTCGGGGCCTTGCTATCGCGGAGAAAGATGAACCCCGCATAGAGGCTGAGAAAAGTCACGACCGGGACGAACAGCGAGAGGAGAATACGAAACAAATTGGTAGCCAGCCAATCCAGGGGACCGGAGGGCTTGGCCCTCTTGGACGCAGGTCCAATGGCGGGGCTGGCGATTTCGACTTCAGTAGGCTCTTGCATGGCTGTTCTCCTATCAACAAGAAGCACAAGACCCTGGTTGTCCCCTACGTCCTGCCCACGGTACGGGCAGGACGTAGGGGGTTTGGCAATTCACTCAGCTCTCACTGGCGATCGGCGCCTCGTGTGGCTTACTACTTGGGCCAGGAGGCGTCAATCTCTTTGAGCACCGTGTCCAGGTTGGCCGCGCCGGAAAAGTAGTCGGTCATGCCCTTCCAGAACGAGCCCGCGCCAACTGCGCCGGGCATCACATCCGATCCGTCGAAGCGGACCGATGTGGCGCCCTTGACGAGTTCGGCCACCTTGCGCTCGACCGGGTCGCCGTACCAGTCCAGGCTGCTGTCGTTGTGCGGTGATAGAGCGCCGCCCGCCGCCAGCCAGCCTTTGACGCCCGCGCCCGTCGAAAAGTACTGCATCACCGCCGCCGTCTCGGGCTTGTCATTCGTCGCCGCCATGATGTCGCCCGCTACCAGGAACGGCTTGCCATACTGCGGATCAACCGGCGGGAAGTAGAACACGTCATAGTCCACGCCGGCCTTGGCCGTCTTGGGGAAGAACGAGGTGATAAAGTTACCCTGCCGGTGCAGCCAGCACTTGGGCGGATCCTGGAACATGGGCGCCGGGGCATCGCCAAAGAAGGTGGTGACGATCTTGGCCTTGCCGCCGTAGACGTACTTGTCATTGTTCCAGACGTTGGCAAAGGTCTCAACGGCCTTCTTGACCTCGGGCGAACTGAACTTGAGCTCTCCCGCCACCCACTTGTCATAGTTCTCCAACGTGGTGGTGCGCAACATCATCTCCTCGGTCCAGTCGGTGGCAGCCCAGCCCGTCGCCGCACCGGACTGGATGCCGACGCACCACGCCGTGTCGCCGTCCTTGGCGATCTGGTCGGTGAGCTTGACCAGCTCGTCCCACGTCTGTGGAATCTTGTAGCCCGCCTTGTCCCACGACTTCTTGGGATACCACACCAGGCTCTTGCCGTTGAAACGCTGCCACACGCCCACCATCATCGGCTTGCCATCCGAGCCAGGCTTCATCGCCATGTCCAACCACGACTGAAGATAGTTCTCCTTCAGCCAACTCGCCGGGATCAGCTTGGTCGTCTCGACGATCTTGCCCTGCTTGGCAAAGCCCGCCAGCAAGCCCGGCTGTGGAAAGTCAATGATGTCAGGCGGAGCGCCACCCTGGATCTGCGCCGAGATCGAAGCCTCGAACTCTTTCGAGCCTTCGTACTGGATGTCAATGCCCGTCTTGTCCTTGAATTCTTTCATCGAGTTGTTGAACTTGACGGCGTCTTCATCCGTAAACGGCCCGGTCATGGTGACCTTCTTGCCCTTGTACTTGCCGGCGTAGGCGTCCGCCAGGAAGGTCAGACCTTTCGCCCGGGCGCCCGCTTCGCTCGCTCCAACCGACGCGCCAGCAGCAGGCTGCGCGGGAGCTTGGGTGGGCGCTGCGGCAGGGGCCTTGGTTGGCTCGGCCGCGGGCGGTTTTGTAGGCTGTGCGGCAGGCGCCGGTGTGGGCGTCACGGCACCGCCACAGGCACTCGAGAGCAACGACACTATGATGAAACAGGCCAACACAGGCCATACGATACGCTTCGTAAACATGGGGTCTTCTCCTTTTAATTTGGAATTTGCACAGGCCAGGACAATCACGCAGGTAGGTACACTCTTTCTATCGTTCGATTTGTCACCTCCTTTTCAACTGGCGGATTCAGGCGGTTTCTCTCTGCACAATGGTAAGGGGCAGTTTGACGTGCTGGATAGGGCGTGTGCGGTCAGCCAATCGGGCGAGGAGTAATTCGACCGCCACGCGCCCCGACTCTTCCAACGGCTGTCGAATCGTCGTCAGTCCAATATAGTCCGCCATCTCCACATCGTCATAGCCGATGACAGCCAGATCGCGCGGGACGGAAATGCCTCGCTCGCGGGCGGCCTTGAGCACGCCCATCGCCTGGGTGTCGCTGGGAGCGAAAATAGCGGTGGGAGGCTCGGCCAGGTCCAGCAGGCGATGGGCCTGCTGGCGGGCCAGCTCCATGCCATGTGGAGCCAGGCCAACATACGCGTCTGGCAAGGCTAGCCCTGCCCCTTCCAACGCTTGGCGAAAGCTGGCCTGGCGCATGTCGCTGGTGTGGATCGCATAGTCGGGCAGGTCTGTATCACCCACAAAGCCGCAACGGCGGTGGCCTTTTGAGATCAGGTATTCGGCGGCCATGCGCCCGCCCGCCTCGTCGTCAATCTCGATGCTGCTAAACGCATCGCGGCTGGTTTCGATCAGCACGGTTTCCAACCCGTAACGCGCCAGACGGCGGGCGGCCACATCGTCGAAGGGCAAGGACATGACAATCAAGCCATCCAGCCGGCGTGTTACCGCAAGGCTGGACAGGTATCCATCACGGCGGGCGGAAGAATCCACTGTATAGATGGCTAAATCATACGACGAGTCACGCAGCGCAGTCGCCACGCCGCGCAGACGTTGCACGAAAGAAGGGTAAGTGAAAAAGGGTGCCAGCACGCCGACGCGTCCCTGACCCTTGCGGGCACGGGCGGCCGCCTCTGCCTTTGGCACGAATCCGAGAGCATCAATCGTGGTCAACACACGCTTGCGAGTAACTTCGTTGACCTTGTCAGGCCAGTTGAGCACGCGCGATACCGTGGCGATGCTGACTTGCGCCTTCTTGGCCACATCATAGACGGTGATATCGGCCATACCTCTTTTACCCTGATGCTATCAATCGGCGCAAATGGCTTACGCGAGAAGGTAAAAAAGCTTACATGAAAGCACTTTTACATTATTGTACTGCAAGCAGCACGAGTTGTCAAATAGGGAATCCCTGGGCCAACAAGGCCTGACCGAACTAGTCAGGTGCTTGACGCGAAACGTGAAATTCCCTCGGCGCATGTCCAGTTTCGGCATTTTGCTTATCCTTGAATTGGTTTACAAGCCGGCCTTTTGTAACGCCGCACTCACGATTGTCTGAGCTTCGGCCTGAACCGCTCTCAAGTGTTCCACACCTTTAAAGCTCTCCGCATAGATCTTGTAAATGTCTTCCGTGCCGGATGGTCTGGCCGCAAACCAGCCGTTCTCCGCGACCACCTTCAGCCCGCCGATGGCGGCATTGTTGCTCGGCGCGCGAGTGAGCCTGGCGATGATTCTTTCTCCCGCCATCTCTTGAGCTTCGACCATCTCGGGCGAGAGGCTGCCCAGCACCGCCTTTTGCTCCAGAGTAGCGCGCACGTCCATCCGCTCGTACACCGGGCTGCCGAATTGCTCTTCCAACGCCGCATAGTGCTCCCCCGGATCGCGTCCCGTGGTCGCCGTGATTTCGGCCGCGAGCAGGTCCATGATGATGCCGTCCTTGTCAGTCGTCCATACCGTGCCATCTTTTCGCAGGAATGACGCTCCGGCGCTTTCCTCGCCGCCAAAGCCGAATGAGCCGTCGAGCAGCCCCTCTACGAACCACTTGAATCCCACCGGCACCTCGCACAGCTTGCGTCCTAGATGCGTGGCAACGCGGTCAATCATGGAGCTTGAAACAAGCGTCTTGCCGACGGCCGCCTCCTTGCGCCAGCCGGGGCGGTTTTGAAACAGATACCAGATGGCAACGGTCAGATAGTGGTTTGGATTCAAGAGTCCGGAGCTGCGGGTCACGATGCCGTGACGGTCCGAGTCTGGATCGTTTCCAAAGGCGATGTCGAATTTGTCCTTGAGCTTGATCAGGCCCGCCATGGCATAGGGCGAGGAGCAATCCATACGGATCTTGCCGTCGTGATCCAGGGTCATGAACGAAAAGGTCGGGTCCACGTAGGGATTCACCACCTCCGTGTCGAGCCGGTACATCTCGGCGATAGGCTCCCAAAAAGCGACGCTCGCGCCGCCCAAGGGGTCTACGCCGATCTTGAGGTGAGCCGAGGCAAGAGCTTCCATATGGATGATGTTGCGCAGGTCGGTTACGTACGGCGTGATATAGTCAACCTCGTGCGTGGTAGCCGCTTTCAGCGCCTTTTCAAAAGGCAGGCGCCGCACGGCCTTTAATCCGTCCGCCAATATCTCGTTGGCGCGATCCTGGATCGTCTTGGTCGTGCTGGTGTCCGCGGGTCCCGCCGCGGGTGGGTTGTATTTAAAGCCGCCGTCGTCGGGCGGGTTGTGAGATGGCGTGATGACCACGCCATCGGCCAGGCCGGACGTCCTGCCTCGATTATGGGTCAGAATCGCATGGGAGATCACAGGCGTTGGAGTGTAGCCGAAACCTTTTTGGATCATGACGTCAACGCCGTTAGCGGCCAAGACCTCCACGGCCGTGGCGAACGCGGCTTCAGAGAGCGCGTGAGTGTCCATCCCCAGGTATAACGGCCCGGTGATGCCTTGTGATTGTCTGTGGTCGCAAGTCGCCTGGCAGATGGCTAACACGTGATCCTCGTTGAAGGACCTTGTCAGCGAAGAGCCGCGGTGCCCCGAGGTGCCGAACGCAACGCGCTGCTCGGCGCGCAGCGCGGCGACGTCGGGCTTGTACGTGTAATAGGCGGAGACAAGCCTCGGCACATTGACGAGAAGCTCACGTGGAGCGGGTTTGCCGGCTAATTCATGTACGCTCATAGCTTGGTAATCTCCTCTTCAGACGCGCTTTACTCTTCCACATGCACCAACGCCTGCGGCCTTTCATACACCACGCCGCGCTTGGCATCTAGCACCACCTGCATGCCGTCGGGCAGCGCTTCGACGCCCTCGCGGATGCCGACCACCGCCGGGATGCCCATCTCCATCGCCAGCAGCCGGCAGTGGGCGTCCTGGGCCGTCGCAGCCGTCACCAGGCCGGCGGCGCGTCGCAGGATAGCGACACAAGTGCGGTCGGTGTGGGGAGTGACCACGATCTCATCCGGGTCAACACGCAGCGCAGGATCGAACGGCGGCGTCAGGCGGCGCACCCGCCCAATCACCCGGCGCTCGCCCACCCCGGTGCCATGCGCCAGCACCCGCTCGATCAGGTGTACCTTCATCAAGTTGGTAGTGCCCACGCCATAGCCCACCGAACCACCGGTGATGATGATAATGTCTCCCTCGTTCACATAGCCATGCTGCTGCGCCGCCTCGACGGCATCGCCGATCACCTGGTCGGTGGTCTCGGAGCGCGAGGCCAGGATGGGATAGACGCCCCACACCAGCATCAACCGGCGCTGCGTGATGGGGCTGGGCGTCACCGCGACGATCGAGCAGTTCGGGCGAAAGCGGGCGATGGTGCACGCCGTGTCGCCTGAAACGGTCGGCGCGACGATGGCAGCCGCGCTGAGGTCGGCCGCGGTTTCTACCGTGGCGTGAGCCACCGCTTCGGCAAAGTTGCGAGCGGGCTGCGCCTGGATTTGTCGTGTGCGTAGAGACGTAAAATTTTGCGTCTCTACCTCGCAAGCGATGCGCGCCATCGTCTCGACCGCCAGCACCGGGTATTTGCCGGCGGCCGTCTCGCCAGACAGCATGATGGCGTCCGAGCCGTCCAGGATGGCGTTGGCAACGTCGCTGGCCTCGGCTCGCGTCGGGCGCGGGTTGCGGATCATAGAGTCCAGCATCTGGGTGGCTGTGATCACGGGCTTGCCGGCCTGGTTGCACTTGTGGATGATGGTCTTTTGCACCATCGGCACGGCCTCAGTGGACATCTCGATGCCCAGGTCGCCGCGCGCCACCATGATGGCATCGGAAGCCGCGATGATGGCGTCAATATTGTCCAACGCTTCCGGCTTTTCGATCTTGGCGATCACGGGCGTGGGCCGGCCCAGTGCTGACAACTCGCGGATCAGGCTCTTGAGCTCCAGCACTTCTTCGGCCGTGCGCACGAAAGACAGTGCTACCCAGTCAACCTGTTCCTCGATCACAAACTTTAGATCTTCGCGGTCCTTTTCGGTGACAGCCGGGATGGCCCGTAGGGGCGGGGTGACCCCGCCCGTACTGCGTGGCAGGTTCAGGCCCTTGTTGGACAGCAGCAAGCCGCCCGTCACGATCTGCGTCTGAATCTCGCTGCCTTGCACTCCCATCACCTTTAGCTCCAGCAAGCCATCGTCAATCAGGATGCGGTCGCCCGGCTTGACGGCTTCCGGCAGGTGCTCGTACTGCACGGGCACGCGCCCGGATCCTCCTATGATAGGCTCCGTGGTCAGGATCAGCGTCTCACCTGCAACCAGCGACACGCCACGCTCTGCGGGCGGCATGGCGCCGACCCGCAGCTTGGGCCCTTGCAGGTCGGCCAGGATAGCCACGGGCTTGCCCAGCTTCTCCGAGAGCTCGCGGATGCGCTGGATGTTTTCGCGATGGAAATCGGCATCGCCGTGCGACATGTTGAGGCGCGCCACATCCATCCCGGCGCGGATGAGAGCCTCCAGCGTGGCTGGCTCACGGCTGGCGGGTCCGATGGTGCAGACGATTTTGGTGCGTAGCATAAGTCACCTTCACCTCGGGCTGATGCCCAGGCTCTCGTACAGCGCCGGCATGTCCAGGCTTTCGTCGAGCAGCGCTGTAAAACGATCCACCTTTTCACGCTGCTGGACCCGGCTGCGGCCAAGGTAGCCTCCCACCACGTCAATCGCGCTCAGGGTGTCTGTGTCGGCCAGGAGCACCGGCACACCCAGTTCGTCCGCCCGGTTCAGGACGACGGGACTTGGATACAGGTTGCCGGTCAGGATCAGGCAGCGAGTGGAAGTTTCCAGCGCTGCGAGCTGAATGTCGGCCCGGTCGCCGCCGGTGATGACGGCCTTGTTCGGGGTGCGTCGAAAGTAGGCCAGAGCGGACTCGGCGCTCATGGCGCCCACGAGCATGTGTTCCACCAATTCTCCGGTTTTCTCCGCGCCGGTAAGGATCTCGGCGTGCAGGCCCTCGGCCAGCTCCGCCACGGTCGGCGCTGCGAGCCTGGGGTCCTTTGGCAGCACGCCCAGCACCGGGAGGCCGTGTCGCGTCAAGTAGGGAACCAGGGTGTCGTTCACATGATGCGAGGCGAGGTGGGCCTGGGGCGTTTCGTTGATCAACACACCCATGAGGGCCTGGCCGAAATAGTCCTGCGCTGCCAACGCGCGATCCGCCAGCAGCGTCTCTTCGTATTTCAGCACGATCAACACCTGCGCCTGCGTCAGCTCGACGACCCGTTTCGTGGACAGTCCAGCCACATAACCTTCACGCCAGCTGCGTCCACCCTCCAACACCATCACATCTCGGCCAGCCGAGAGTTGGTTGAACGCTTCCACGAACCGGGGCTCATAGTCTGTCTCCGGCCCGCGCAGTTGTTGCTCCAGCTTGGCCGGGGTCAGCGCGACCGGGCCGAGCAGGGTGGGCGGCTCGGGCATGTCAAAG
>CAYGWJ010000048.1:0-6332 GCA_964353405.1 uncultured Anaerolineae bacterium | reverse complement strand
TTTCCTATCGAGTGTACGGGATGACCACTGTGGTGGTGGCGGATTCGATGATGAAAAGCCTTGATTATGTAGCCTGTGAAATACGCCGTTATGTTCACTCGCGCGAAGCGACCCGTACATGCAACTGGAATCCGCTCTAATGACATTGATGCTGGAATAGGCGTCAGATCAACTGAAGATAGCACAACTTGGTTGCGGATCACCCGTGCACATGATGAAGATGACGTTGTGGCTTTCAGTTCAGATCGCGAAGGAAAGAATACCTATTACGATTATTCGTACTTCGGCAATGTTGTGTACTTCAAAATAATCAGACGGACGAATTCGTTTGATCTATTCTATGGTTCAGACGGACACGCCTGGAATGCAACTAGACCTTTGGAATTTGCCATGCCCGATGACGTAGAAATATATCTTGTGGCACTTTCAGGCGGAGATGCTGCCACTGCACAGTTCCAAGATTTCAAAGTGATTCGTCATTGATTACGAGAAAGGGCCGCCCAACACCAGCGCGGAGCTGATGCGCCACACGCAGCGCGTTCGTGAGGTAGTTCGCTATTGAGTCGTGCCGGTTGCTGAAGCGCCGTCCGCCAGCAACACGACACAACTGCTAATGTCTTGAGGCCACTCTTCGGAGTGGCCTTTTTGTTTCCTCGAACGTTGCCCCTGATTGGCTACGTTTCGCCGGCGAAAGCTTTTCGCCGAACCGATGTACGACCAGAAGACGGGCAAGTTCTCCGGCATATCCAAGGCGCAGCCCAATGCCGGGATGCAGATTTATCTGGTTTTGGGGAAGGTTTGACTTTTGTAACAAATGCGGTACAATGCCGCAGTACGTCGTGAGCACGCGGGTGTAGCGCAGTGGTAGCGCAACTGCTTCCCAAGCAGTGAGTCGCGGGTTCGAATCCCGTCACCCGCTCTTTTTGCGCCCAAGCAGCAGCATGATCTCTTGTCCTGCCACGACCACTTGCCCCTGCCGGTCACTGCGCACTCGCCCGCGAAGGAGCACCGGCTCTCGTCGCGAGAGCAGAGAGCGATACCGGTCGAGGGCTGCGCCGCTCCATAACACCTGATACATCCCAAGCTCATCTTCCATGTCTACCAGCAGCAGCGGCTCTTGTTTGGCCGTGAAGCGGTGCGCAGCCAGCCTTATTCCGGCGAGCGTCACAGCCTGGCCGGTGTGCTCGCTCAGTTCATCGCTGCGACTCACTTTGTGTTGAGCGAGTTCCTTGGCCGCCAACTGCAAAGGATGTACGCTGACGGAGAGTCCCAACACTTCTCGTTCCCAATCGGCGCGTTCCTGTAGAGTCGGATCGGGCATCGCTGTCATCCCTTGCGCTGCCAGCAACCCTATCTGTCCCGTATGCCGACCGTGCCAGCGTTCTTGTTCAAGCTGGGCCAGCATCGCTTTGGCATGGCCCAAACCCTCCAGCGCGCCGGCTTGCACCAGGTTGATGGCCTCGACGTATTGCGGCTGCGCCCGCGCGAGGAAATCGTCCAACGCTATGAACGGACGCTGCGCAAAGATGGTTTCCATGGTCGTGTGCGTCAGTTCGCGCACCTGGCCCAATCCCATCCAGAGCGTCCGGGGTGATTCCAATGTAAACGCTGCGCCGCTATGGTTGACGTGCGGTGGCTTGACGACCAGCCCCAACCGCCGCGCTTCACTCATGTAAACGCCTGGCCGGTAGAATCCGCCCCAGACCGCCAGCCGCGCGGTCATGAACTCGGCCGGGTAGTGCGTTTTCAGGTAGGCCATCCGATACGCCACGGCTGCATAACCCGCCGCGTGCGCCTTGGGAAATCCATAGCCTGCGAACGCCGCCATCAGCTCCCAGACTTCTCGGGCCGTCGTCGCATCCAGCCCACTCGTCGCCTGCGCGCCCATGACGAACTGCTGGTGCAGCCGCTCCATTTCGTGCGCCGACCTGAACTTGGACATGGCCCTACGCAGGAGGTCGGCCTCTCCGAGCGTCAAGCCCGCTACCTCGTGCGCGAGGCGCAAGACCTGCTCCTGGTACAAGATCACGCCATAAGTCTCACGCAGGATCGGCTCGAGCGCCGGGTGCAAATACTCGGCGGATTCCTGGCCAAGGTGCCGTTGCACAAATGCATCCTTCAGTCCGCCCTTGAGCGGACCTGGGCGGTAGAGGGCTAATGCGACGATGAGATCGTCCACGGTGCGCGTCGAGAGTTCCCTCAGCGTCATGCGCATTCCCGGGCTTTCAATCTGGAAGCAACCGATGGTGTGTGCGGTAGAGAGTGCCTGAGCTGCGCCGGCATCTTGCCGGGGAATGGACTCGAGCGTGAAATCGGGCTGGCGCCGCTGAATCAACTCGATGCAATCGGCGATCACGGTCAGTCCGCTGATGCCCAGCAGGTCAATCTTGACCAGCCCCAGCTTTTCGATGCCGCTCATGTCAAACTGGGTGACCAGCAGTCCTTTGGTCGCGTGTTGGAGTGGCACGAGGTCGGTGATAGGCTCTGGCGAGATGACAATGCCGCCCGGGTGAATGGAAAGGTGATGCGGCGTGCCGTCGAGCGCGCGGCTCACCTCCAACACTTCGCGCTCGACGGGATCGTGCGCCTGCTCGATCAGTTCGGCCTGTGCGTCTTGCATGCGCTTGCGCGCGCCGGGGTGCCAGAAACCGGGCAGTTGATCGGAGAGATGCCGGAGGCGTGTTTCTGCTAGTCCATACGCCTTGCCCACTTCTCGCAGTGCATAACGGGCACGCAGTGTGGCGTAGGTACAGATCATCGCAACGTGGTCCGCGCCGTATTGGCGATATACATAGTTGATGACCTCATCCCTTCGGTGTGAGCACAGGTCAAGGTCAATGTCGGGTGGATCGTGCCGCTCCAGTGACAAGAATCTTTCAAAGTATAGATGGTGGGCGATGGGGTCAACGTCGTGGATGCCCAGGCCGTAGGCCACGACGGATGACGAGGCCGACCCGCGCGGTGAGATGGGCACCTGCTTCTCGCGCGCGTACTGCACAATGTCGGCGACGACGAGAAAGTAGGGCGTGTATCCGAGCGTGTCAATCACGTCCACTTCTTTGCGCAGGCGTGCCTCGATAGCGGGCGTCAGCTCGCCGTAGCGTTGCGCTGCGCCGGCCCGGGCACGCGTCCGCAGCTCGTCGCGTGTCGTGCGCCCCTGTGGCAGATCCAGCGTCGGAAAATGAAGCTGGCCGAGTGGAAACTCGAAGCGACATTGGTCGGCTATCCAATCGGTGTGGTCGAGCGCAGCTTGAAAATCGGCGAACCTGCGCCGCATCTCGTCCGCAGGAGGGAAGGCCAGGTCGGGCAAGGCTGGCAAGTCGGACAGTCGAATACCCTTCCGCATGGCGGTCAAGACACGGTAACGTTGTGCATCGGCGGGCGCCAGGTAGTGGATGTCGTGCGTGGCGACAGTCCGAAGGCTCAAGCGATCGGCCAGCGATTGCAACGTACCGGCCTTGTCCAAGTCGCCTTCTTCTATGATTTGCAGCTCGACCAGGAATCGGTCCCGCCCAAAGAGGTTGACCAGCTCTCGCGCGATGTATTCGGTTCGCGGAGCGTCCCGTTCACGCAGGCTGGCATCGAGCGGGCCGCTGCGTCCGCCCGATAACGCGATCAGGCCCTCGGTGTGTTGACCGAGATCGGCCAAGGAAAGGCCACGGGCCAGCGAAGCTTGGCGGTCGGGCGCGGCCTGCAGGCGCGTGATCAGACAGCACAGGTTGGCATAGCCCCGCATATTCTGAGCCAGCAAGACAATCGAGTGCCCGCCGGTCAGCGTCAACTCTGTTCCGAGGATGGGCGCGATGCCGGCCTTGCGACAGTCCGAGATGAACTCCATCGCGCCGTACAGAGCGTTGGCGTCGGTCAGCGCAATGGCCGGCAGGCCTGAGGTTTGAGCGAAATCCACAATCCCGTGTACCGACGGCACGCCGTCCAAAAGACTCCAGTAAGAGTGAAGGTGGAGAGGAATGACCATCCTTTATCTACTCTTGAGGCAAGGCACGCTCATAGGCCGCGATGATCGTGTCCCACACGCGGTTTGCCTCGTCGTCAATGCTGCAGCGACTGGGATCGGCCTCGTGCCAGGCAATGGCGCGGCGCACGCCTTCAGACCAGGGGACCGTGGCGACAAAATCCGGAACCCAGCGCTTGATCTTGCGGTTGTCAAAGACGGCGCTGTTGGCCTTGTCGCCGATGAGGCTGCCCAGCGCTTTGGAATCAAAAGCGGCGATCAAATCGGATGGGATGTGGATGAGGTTAGGCTCGACGCCGGCGGCGTGTCCGGCCTCACGGTAAATCTGGTTCCAGGTCAGCACTTCGTCCGAGGTGATGTGGAACGCGTGGCCGATGGCCTGGTCGCGGCCCAACAGGCCCAGCAAGCCCTTGGCGAAATCGCCGTTCCAGGTGAGAGTCCAGAGCGAGGCGCCATCGCCAGGAACAATGATCTTTTTTCCCTTTTTCATGCGGTCAATCACGGTGTAGGGATGCTGCCAGCTCCCGACACACAACGGGATTTGCGAAGGACCATAGGTCAGCGAAGGCCGGATGATGGTGACCGGAAAACCCTGGTCGCGGTATTCCTTCATCAACCGTTCTTCACACGCGATTTTGTTCCGTGAATAATCCCAGTAGGGATTGGCCAGTGGCGTGTCCTCAGTGATCAGGTAATGGCTGGGCGGCTTTTGGTAGGCGCTGGCGGAACTGATGAACATGAACTGCCGGGTCTTGCCGCCAAAGAGTTGGATGTCTCTTTCAATATCGGCCGGGGTGAAGGCGATCCAATCCACCACAGCATCAAAGTGGTAGCGGTGCAGCAGGGAGGCGAGGGTGGCCGGGTCACCACGGATGTCGGCCACGAGCCATTGAGCGCCTCGGGGTACGGGATACTTGTCCGATCTACCTCGGTTGAGGATGAAAAGCTCGATACCTCGTTCCACAGCTTGCTCAGAGCAAGCCGAACTGATGAGGCCAGTGCCGCCAACAAACAAGACTTGCATGGGGTTTTCTCCTTTGGCTGTTTGTCTGAATTATACTACTGTTGGGGAGCATTACGCGCGCAATGTGTCTTACCACAATCTTATCTCATGTCAGTCCCTCAAGTGCGTTGAACTCACTATGGAAGGGACTGACGACGGCCACGCACAAGGGCCGGGGCAAGACGGACTGTAGCACTGCAGGCCGTCAGTGGTCGAACCGTCGCAGCCCGGCGGCGCGGCACACGGCGACCGCTTCCGCGTATTCCTTGGGCGTGATGCTCCGGTCGAGCGGGGGATGCTCTTGAGCTTTGTAGCACGGATGGTATTGTGCCATCACGTTGATGTAGGTATCGCGTGAGATTTCCTCCGCCAGGAAGCGCGCGACCTCGGGCGTGCCCGCCAGTCCACCCGGCATGACCAGATGCCGCACGAGCAACCCACGCCGCGCAATGCCACGCTCGTCCATCACCAGGTCGCCCACCTGACGGTGCATCTCTTGCACTGCCGCGCGATTGACCTCTGGATAGTTCCTTGCTTTGGAAAGCCGCAGCGCTAACCTGGCGTTGGCGTATTTCATGTCGGGCATGTAAATGTCCATCACGCCGTCGAGCAGTTGCAGCGCGGCGAGCGAATCATAGCCGCCGGTGTTGTAGACCAGCGGCAGGCGTAAGCCCGCTTGCGCGGCGATGGCGACGGCGGCCAGGATCTGCGCCACCACATGGCTGGGGCTGACGAAATTGATGTTGTGGCAGCCCATCGCCTGCAATTCGAGCATCATCGCTGCGATGTCTTCCGGCTCTGCCTCGTGACCCTCCCCAAGTTGGCTGATCTCATAGTTCTGGCAGAACTGGCATCGCATGTTGCAGAAAGTAAAGAAAACCGTGCCGCTGCCCCGGCTGCCGCTCAATGGCGCTTCTTCGCCGTGATGCGGCCCGTGGCTGGAGACGATAGCGCGTACGCCAGTGCGGCAGACGCCCTTGGTGACGTTGCGATCCACCCGGCAGTTTTGCGCGCACAGGTCGCAGGAGGCAAGATGCAAGTACGCTTGCTCGACGCGGCGCGTCAATTCGCCAGTGCGGGCGAGGGAGAGGTAGGCGGGTTCAAAAGTCATGGGCATTGGACGTAAAGCGCAGAGATTGGGTATTGGGTATTGCACGCAAGTTTACAAGGTTTTGGCTGCGTTGACAACTAGGCGTTTTGTCGGTATGATGAGAGTACGGTGACGATGTGCGCAGAGTAAGAGCCTATCCGAAAACCTCGGCGGCACGAAAGGCAATGAACGCGCAGGCGAATTCAAGCATGGCCAAATAGTTCTCGACTTTCTTTTCCCACCGAATCAACAAACGTCGAAAGCGA
>CAYGWJ010000047.1:0-3919 GCA_964353405.1 uncultured Anaerolineae bacterium | reverse complement strand
AAATGGTTGGTGCCGGGCATCAACATCAAGCGCTGGTTAGTCCTCTTGCTGTTGGGCATCACTCTTCTAGCGCTGAGCGTCGCATACTTTCTAGTGACTCTGTATCGTGAGCAGGTTGTTCCACCGATCTTTTACTACCTCACGCTTCAGTTCATCCCGCGCCTGGCGCGGGCGGCGATTGTCGGAGTGCTGGGCGTCGTCGCATTGATCGTGGCGCTGGTGCAGTTGAACCGCTCGCTGCTCGAACCGTTCGTCCGGCCCGACGAGCCGTTGGTGGACACGGTCTATCGCCATCGCCAGCGTGAGCGCGGCCCCAAGGTTGTCGCCCTCGGCGGCGGCACCGGGCTGTCCACCCTGTTGCGCGGGTTGAAACAGCATACCTCCAACATCAGCGCGATTGTCACCGTGGCCGACGACGGCGGGTCGTCCGGACGGCTGCGGCGCGAGCTGGGCGTGCTGCCGCCGGGCGACTTTCGCAACTGCATCGCCGCGCTGGCGCAAAGTGAATCGTTGACGACGCAGCTTTTTCAGTATCGCTTCGCCGAGGGGCAGGGCCTTGACGGTCACAGCTTTGGCAACCTGTACATCGCGGCGATGGCGGCAGTGACGGGCAGCTTTGAAAGCGCACTGGCGGAAAGCAGCCGAGTGCTGGCCGTGCAGGGGCGCATCCTGCCAAGCACTCTGCAAAACGTCACCTTGATGGCCGACCTGCGTGAAGAGGTGAATGGCCGGCTCAATCGCGTGACCGGCGAGTCTTCCATCACCGAGACCGGCGGAACTATCGAGCGCGTTTATCTTGAGCCGGGCGATGTTCGTCCTTATCCGGAGGCCATTCGGGCTATCCTGGACGCCGACCTGATTGTCTTGGGGCCGGGCAGCCTCTATACCAGCATCATGCCCAACCTGCTCGTGCGCGACATTGTCCAGGCGATCCGGTCGAACCAAGCCCTCACGCTGTACGTGTGCAACGTCGCCACTCAGCATGGTGAGACAGATGGCTATTCGGCAGCCGATCACGTGGCGGCGATTCAGCGGTGCGTGGGCAAAGGGATCATGGATGTGGTGCTGGTGAATGACCGTCAAGATGTGGATTTGCGCGCAGCCGGCGCGCCGGGGGGGGTGGGCGAGTTGGTTCAGCCGGGCGAGGTGCAGGGCGCGCGCCTCGTGCTTGCCGATCTGATTGATGTGGAACATCCCTGGCGTCACGACAGTGTCAAACTGGCTCGCTCAGTCATAGATGTGTATCAGTCGGGTGCGAGGGTCAAAACGGACTAACCTATTTTCCGTGCAAAACTGGGTAGCATAGGGCCTTGTGCCCGTCAAACACGCCGACAAGCGGCTATGCTACGGCCTTTTGCACCAGAAACTAACTCACGGTGCAGAATAGGGTAAAAGGGCCAATTAGTCTGGCTCAACGTGAATTCGACAAACGCTGATCGCGAGCGTTTGAGATGAATTGGAAACCAAATCACATCACAAGGAGATGTAGACATGGCGACAAAAGTTGGCATCAATGGTTTTGGCCGCATTGGGCGGCAAGTGCTCAAGGCGATTCGGGATAGCTATCCCAACACCTTGGAAGTGGTTGCATTCAACGATATCGGCGACCTCAAGACGATGGCGCACCTGTTAAAGTACGACTCGAACTATGGCCGCTTCAACGGCACGGTCGAGGTGGGCGACGGCGCGCTGATCATTGACGGCAAGCCGATCAAGGCCTTTAAGGAAACCGATCCGGGCAAGCTGCCGTGGGGCGACCTGGGCGTTGACATCGTCATCGAAGGCACCGGCCTGTTCACGATCAAGAAGGACGGCGTCAACAAGAAGGGCAAGACCGTCCAGGGCGCAGAGAACCACATCACTAGAGGTGGCGCCAAGAAGGTCATCATCACGGCTCCGGCAGAGGGTGAAGACAAGACGATTGTCATGGGCGTCAACGACAACGATTACGACCCGGCGACGCACCACGTCCTCTCGAACGCGTCCTGCACGACTAACTGCCTGGCGCCCGCGGCCAAGGTCGTTCACGACAAGTTCAAGATTGTGCGCGGCCTCATGACGACGATTCACTCCTATACCAACGATCAAAAGATCCTCGACCTGCCGCACAGCGACCTGCGCCGCGCGCGCGCCGCTGCGATGAACATCATCCCGACGACGACGGGCGCCGCCAAGGCCATAGCGCTGGTCATCCCCGACCTCAAGGGCAAGTTCGACGGCTACGCGCTGCGTGTGCCGACCTCGACTGTTTCTGTCGTAGACTTTACGGCTCAGGTCCAGGTGCCTACGACGACCGAAGAGCTGCGCCAGGCGTTCCGCGACGCCGCGGCCGGCCCGATGAAAGGCATCCTGGCTGCGATTGACGAGCCGCTGGTCAGCATTGACTTCAAGGGCGACCCGCACAGCTCGTCGGTGGATCTGCCGTTCACGATGGTGTTAGGCAAAGAAAAGAATGACTTTCTCAAGGTCGTGACCTGGTACGACAACGAGTGGGGCTATAGCGTTCGCACCGCCGATTTGGCGAACCTCGTGGCGAGCAAACTCTAGTGTGTAGTGGGCAGTGGTTAGTGGTTAGCTCTAACCACTAACCACTCGTCACTCACCACTGAGGTGAACCATGAACAAGAAGACTGTTAAGGACATTGACCTCAAAGGCAAGCGCGTGCTCATGCGCGTGGATTTCAACGTCCCGATGGACAAGGGCGTGGTGACGGACGACAAACGCATCAAGGCAGCGCTGCCGACGATTCAGTACGTGCTCGACGCAGAGCGGGGCGCATCGCTCATTGTGATGAGTCATCTGGGCCGCCCCAAAGGCACGGGCTTTGACCCAGAGTTCAGTCTCAAGCCCGCGGCCGAAGCGTTGGGCAAGCTGCTGGGCAAGCCGGTCAAGATGGCGCCGGATTGCGTCGGCCCTCAAGTCGAAGCGATGGCCAAGGCGCTTGAGCCCGGTCAAGTGTTGATGCTCGAGAATGTCCGCTTCCACAAGGAAGAGGAAAAGAACGATCCCGAGTTCGCCAAGCAGCTGGCGGCGCTGGGTCAAGTGTACGTCAACGATGCGTTCGGCTCGGCGCACCGCGCGCACGCCAGCACTGAAGGCGTGGCCAAATACTTGCCCGCTGTGTCCGGCTTCTTGATGGAGCAGGAACTCGAATACCTGGGCCGCGCGACGCTCAATCCCGAGCGGCCTTACGTCGCGATCCTGGGCGGCGCCAAGATCAGCGACAAGATCGCCGTGATTGAGAACTTGCTGACCAAATGCGACCGGCTCATCATCGGCGGCGGCATGGCGAACACGTTCCTGGCGGCCAAAGGCTATAGCATGGCCGACAGCCTGGTGGAGGCCAGTGCGGTTGAGATGGCCAAGACTATCATGGCAAAAGCCGGTGACAAGCTGATGCTGCCCGTGGATGCGGTGGTCGGCGACAAGTTCGACGCCGAAGCGAACAGCCAGGTGGTGGACGTGGACAAGGTTCCGGCGGGCTGGCGCGTGCTCGACATCGGCCCCAAGAGTCTGGCGGCGTTCGGCGACGTGCTCAAGACGGCCAAGCTTGTGGTGTGGAATGGGCCGGTGGGAGTGTTCGAATTCCCGAAATTCGCCGAAGGCACGTTCGCCATCGCCAAATTGATCGCCTCGACCGGCGCGACGACCGTCATTGGCGGCGGCGACTCGGCCTCGGCGGTCAAGAAGGCGGGTGTCGCCAAGCAAATGACGCACGTCAGCACGGGCGGCGGCGCGAGCCTCGAGTTCCTGGAAGGCAAAGTCCTGCCCGGCGTGGCGGCGCTGAACGACAAGTAGTTCAACTATCAAATCTCAAATTTCAAATGTCAAAGGGAAAGCCCGTTTTCTCGAGGAGGAGAGAACGGGCTTTTGGATTTCCGTTGCAGTGAATGGTTTTCCAATGCAGCGTGTCTTATC
>CAYGWJ010000046.1:0-16175 GCA_964353405.1 uncultured Anaerolineae bacterium | reverse complement strand
GCATGTTCGGCCACATCGCCGCGCTGCCCGACCAGTGCCAAGCCGGCTGGAAGCTGATGCAGCCGGTTGACCTGCCCGCAGCGTTTTCGCAGGTGGACCAGATCGTGGTAGCGGCCATGGGCGGCTCGGCGATTGGCGGCTCGCTGCTGGCTTCCCTCATCGCGGACGAGTGCCGTGTGCCCTTGTGGGTCGTCCGCGATTACGCCCTGCCGGCGTTCGTGAGGGGGCCGTCGTCGCTCGTCATCGGCGCGTCGTATTCCGGCGAGACCGAGGAGACCTTGTCCGTCTTCGACGAGGCGCATCGGCGCGGCTGTCAACTGATGGCGCTCACGACGGGCGGGACGCTGGCCCAGCGCGCGAGGGACTGTGGCGCGGCGCTGGCGACCTTTCGTTACGAGTCTCCGCCGCGTGCCGCGTTAGGCTATTCGTTCGCGGCACTCCTGGCGATGTTGTGCCGCCTTGGCTTTGTGACCGACAAGTCCGCCGACCTGGCTGAAGCACTCACCGTGATGCGCGCGTGGCAAAAGGAAATCGAGCCGTCGTCGCCCGTGAGCCGGAACCCGGCCAAGCGATTGGCCGGGCAGATGATGGGGCGTAATGTCGTCGTGTGGGGCAGCGGAATCCTTTCCGAGGTGGCGCGCAGATGGAAGGGTCAGATCAACGAGAATGCCAAGCAGTGGTCAGCGTTCGAGGTCCTGCCGGAGGCCGATCACAACGCCATCTGCGGCACGCTGCCGGATGAAGTGACAGCCAAAACATTCGTCGTCTTTCTCACGGCGACACTGGATCACCCACGCACGCAAAAACGCCATGCGATCTCGCGCCACGTCTTGATGACCTCGGGCGTCAACACAGAGGCCGTGGCTGCGCGGGGCAACAGCGCGCTGGCGCAGATGCTTTCCACACTTTACTATGGCGATTACGTCAGCGGCTACCTGGGATTGCTCAACGAGCAAGACCCGGCGGCGACGCCGGGCATCTTGGGGTTAA
The DNA here is from genome assembly GCA_964353405.1 of uncultured Anaerolineae bacterium. Lineage (GTDB taxonomy): Bacteria > Chloroflexota > Anaerolineae > Fen-1058 > Fen-1058 > JBGLNJ01. The sequence goes on along the minus strand of CAYGWJ010000046.1, from coordinate 15,185 downwards.
AGGCGCGCATGGCGGAAGCGTAACGACTCGTCCTGGCATTGAGAAAGATGGGCAAACAACTTGCTTTTGTGTTGAGCGGAGGCGGAGCACGCGGCGCGCTTCAAGTGGGCGCGTTGCGTGCTTTGCTTGAAGCGGACATCCGTCCCGATATGCTGGTGGGCACATCCGCCGGGGCGATCAACTCGGCTTACCTGGCGGTGCACGGCGTAAACCTCGCCAGTGTCGAAGCGCTTGCCCAAGCCTGGCACGACGCAGTCTCCGGCGACCTGCTGACTCCGAACTATGTGTGGGCCACGCTCAGCACATTCTTTAACCGGTCGGGGCGCGGAAGCTATCGGCGGATGCGCGACTTTTTCGTCGCGCACGGCCTTTCGCCTGAATTGCGCTTTGGCGACTTGGGCGTGCGGCTCATCGTCGTGGCGACCGAATTGAACTGCGGTTGCCCGGTGCTGTATGGAACCGACCCGCAACACCTGGTGTTGGACGCGGTGCTGGCTTCTGCAGCATTGCCGCCGTGGGTGCCGCCCATCGAGAAGGAAGGACAGCTCTTGATAGATGGTGGCCTGATCAGCAACCTGCCGGTCGAACCGGCGGTGACGCAGGGCGCCACGGAGATCATCGCGCTCGACCTCGCCGATCAGCGCGAAATTCCGGCGGAGGCACGCGGCTGGCTGCCCCTGTTGAGCAAATTGCGGAACATGGCGGAGCGCCGCCAGACCGAATTGGAATTGGAGGTCGCGGCGGCGCGCGGCGTGCCGGTGCGGCGCATCGAGCTGCAATGTGTGTCGCCCGTGGCCGTCTGGGATTTTGAGCGGGCTGACGAGCTGATCTCGCGCGGCTATGAAATTACTCGCCGCGCGATTGATGGCTGGCAGCGCGAGCGGCGAGCGGTATGGCCTCAGTGGCTGCGGCGTCTGTTAAAAGGCTCAAATTGAAGTGTTCGCAAGGTGAGGATGGAATGAAGAGACACACTTTCTGGTTGGCTGGTCTGGTGTTCATGACGCCGCTGGCGGCGCAGGCTCAATCGAACGGCTTTGCGCTGGCGATGGCCATCCTGATCGGCATGGCGGCCGCGCTGATCTTGGCGGGCGTGACGTGGCTGCGTGCGTGGCAGAGTGATTTTGCGAATTCCCCGTGGCAGCCCGCCTGGCTCGACGCGTTGATGCTGGTGTTGACCATCGTCGGGTTGGCCGTGGCCGGTTACCTGACCTACGTGGAAACGCAGGCCGTGGCCGCCGTCTGCGGGCCGGTGGGCGACTGCAACGCCGTGCAGACCAGTTCCTACTCAAAATTGTTTGGCGTGATTCCGGTGGGCTTGATCGGCATGGCGGGTTACGTGGCGATCCTGGTGGTGTGGCTGTGGGGACGCTTGGGGTCTGGCCGCCTGGCCGATTACGCGCCGCTGACCGTGCACGGGATGACGATCTTGGCCGTGGCGTTTTCGCTCTACCTGACTTTCCTTGAGCCATTCGTCATCAAGGCGGTGTGCATCTGGTGTCTCACCTCCGCCGTCGTCATTACGCTCGTCATGCTGCTGTCCATGCCGGCGGCGATTGCGTCGTTTGTTGCCGAACAAGTCGAAGCGTGAGCGCTTCCATGTTATAATGTTTTCCTATGGAACCCAAACATTGCCTCACCCTCGAACTTCCCAAGGTCCTCGACCGGCTGGCGGGCTTTGCGTCCTTCTCTGCCGGAATCGAGCTGTGCCGCGAGCTTGAACCCTCTTCCATTCCTGTCGAAGTGAAGCGGCGCCTGACCGCCACGCGCGAAGCGCGGCTGCTTTTGGCGAGCAATGTAGATGTGAGCCTGGGTGGCATCCATGATGTGCGCCCGCTCGTCGAGCAGGCCGCGCGCAGCGCGGTGCTGTTGCCGCAAGAGTTGCTTGACATTCGCAGCACACTCGTCGCCGGGCGCGACATCCATCGCACACTCTCGCGCCTCTCGAATCAATACCCGTTGCTTTCGGCGATTGCCGCGCGCATCGTCGAATCGGCGGGCGTGATTGCCGAGATTGGCCGCTGTATTGACGACCGGGGCGAAGTGCGCGATGAAGCCAGCCCACACCTGGAGACGATCCGCCGTGAGTTGCGCCTGGCGCACGACCGGCTGCAAGACAAGCTCGCGCGCATTCTCACGTCGCCGCGCAACGGGCCATATCTGCAAGAGGCCCTCATTACGATGCGCGATGGCCGTTACGTCGTGCCCATCAAGTCGGATTTCAAAGGCCGCATTCCTGGCATTGTCCATGACCAATCACGCTCCGGCGAGACGCTCTTTATCGAGCCGATTGCGACGGTGGAACTGAACAACCGCTGGCGTGAATTGCAGCTGCAAGAAGAAAACGAAATCCGTCGCGTGCTGCTTTCGCTGTCGTCCCTCGTGGCCGAAGACGGCGTGTACGTCGTCGGCACGGTCGAGGCGTTGGCAGAATTGGATGTGGTCTTTGCGTGTGCCAAATACGCCGATGCGACCGGGGCCACGGAACCCAAGATCGCGGATTTCAAAACCAAGCACGCTCACCCTGGCTCAACGCTTCGGCTGATCCAGGCGCGGCATCCGCTGATTGATCCGCAGCGCGTCGTGCCGATTGATCTAGACACGGACGGCGAGACTTTTATCGTCGTTATCACCGGCCCAAACACGGGCGGCAAGACCGTAGCGCTCAAGACGGCCGGCCTGCTGTGCCTGATGGCGTATTGCGGCTTGCACCTCCCCGCCGCCGATGGCTCCGAGTTGTGCGTCTTTGACCACATTTTTGCCGACATCGGCGACGAGCAATCCATCGAGCAAAACCTGTCCACGTTCTCGTCTCACCTGGCGAACCTCAATAGCTTTTTGGACAAGGCCGAGCGCCAGTCGCTGGTGCTGTTGGACGAACTCGGCGCGGGCACCGACCCGGCTGAAGGCAGCGCGCTTGCCCGCGCGATTCTGGATTACCTGCGCGGCAAATCGGCGACGACGTTCGTCGCCACTCACTATCCCGAACTGAAAATCTGGGCGCACAACACGCCGGGCGCCGTCAACGCCAGCGTCGAGTTTGACCCCGAGACGCTTGCGCCGACGTATAGGCTCACCATCGGCTTGCCGGGGCGCAGCAACGCGTTCGCCATCGCCACGCGGCTTGGGCTTGATCCGCAGATCGTCGGCTCGGCGCGGACGATGGTGGCCGAGTCTGATTTGAAGGCCGAAGACTTGCTCGCCGGAATCCACAAGGCGCGTCAAGAGGCTGAGGTCAGCCGTGCTGCCGCCGAGCGCGCACGAGTTGAATCGGAAAAGATGGAGCGCGAGTTGCGCGCCAGGTTGGCGGGCATCGAAGAGGAGCGCAAGCAAATCCTGGAATCGGCGCGCGACGAGATGCAAGGCAGGCTGGATACGCTGGAAGAAGAAATCACCTCGCTGCGCGGCAAATTGAAAGCTATAGGGGCGCAAGAGTTGGCCGAGATCGAAGCGCGTCGCCGTGCGATGCTGAAAGAGACGCAAGCCGTCATGCCGATGCCGATCGTCGAACGGCCACCCAGGCGCCCCATTCGCGTCGGCGATGTGGTTTGGGTGGAGAGATTAAAGTCCGAAGGCAAGGTGACAGACATTGACGGCGACGAGGCGCAAGTCACGTCAGGTCAACTGCGTTTGCGGTTGAGCCTGGGCGAGCTGGAATGGCGCTCGACGCCTCAGCCAGAGGTCACCGCTTCCGGCCAGGGCGTCAAGCGGCCTGTCGCGGTTTCGCCCGGCATGGAGTTGGACTTGCGCGGCGAGCGCGCCGAAGATGCCCTCATCCTACTGGACCGTCACCTCGATGCGGCGTACCTGGCCGGGCTGCCATGGGTGCGTGTCATTCATGGGCACGGCACGGGCGTGCTCAAGAAAGCCGTGCGGCAGGCGTTGCGTGGGCATTCGCTCGTGGTTGATTTCGAGTCGGGCCGCGACGGTGAAGGCGGCGATGGCGTGACGGTGGTCAAGCTGGCTCAGGAGAGGTAGTGGTCAGTCGGTAGAGGGTGGTGAGATGCTTCGAGATGCTTTTGGACGCGAGATTGATTATTTGCGAATTAGTGTGACGGATCGCTGCAATCTGCGGTGCGTGTATTGTATGCCGCCGCAAGGCGTCGAGTGGAAAGCGCGGAGCGAGATTTTGACGTACGAGGAAATCACGCTCGTCGTACGCGCGGCGGCGGCGCTGGGCATTCGCAAGGTGCGGCTCACGGGCGGGGAGCCGCTGGTAAGGCCCGATATCGAACGACTGGTAGAAATGGTTGCCGCCGTGCCCGGCGTCGAGGATGTGAGCCTTACGACGAACGCCGTGCTGCTTGACCGGCACGCCGAGGCGCTGGCGCGTGCGGGACTGCGCCGCGTCAACGTGAGCCTGGATACGCTGCGCGCGGATCGCTTTGAGAGCATCACGCGTTTTGGCTACATTGGCGATGTGTGGCGTGGGCTAGAGGCAGCCGAGCGCGCAGGGTTGGCCCCCATCAAGCTCAACGCTGTCGTCGTGCGTGGGATGAACGACGACGAGCTGGCCGATTTTGCGCGGCTCACGCTCGACCGCACGTGGCACGTGCGTTTTATCGAGTTGATGCCAGTGGCCAACGAAGGTGACTGGGGAGAGCATCTTCCGCCGCCAGGCCATCGCCTGGTGACCGCCGAAGAGATGCGGGCGCGTCTCTCGGCGCAGTTGGGCATTCCGGGATTGTTTACCGAGGCACGGCTGGCGTCATCCGCCGTGCCGGGCAATGGGCCGGCACGTGTGTTTAGTCTGCCCCATGCACAAGGCACGCTCGGTTTTATCACCCCGGTGAGCCAGCACTTTTGTCCCACATGCAACCGGCTTCGGTTAACCGCCGACGGCAAGCTGCGCCCGTGCCTGTTGGCGGATGGCGAGGTGGACGTGATGAGCGCGCTGCGGTCGAACGCGGGCGATGCCGTGGTGCAAGCGTTGCTTGCGCGCGCAGTGGAGAACAAGCCGGAGCGTCACCGGCTCGATGAAGAAATCCCGCCGACCGAGTTGATCGGTCAGCGCGTGATGGCACAGATCGGCGGCTAAAAAAGAGCGATGACCCGCCGGGTCGTCGCTCTTTTTGGGCGGTTAATGCTCGGTGGTTGGCGCTGAAGTGAGCAGCAGGATGTGGAACGTGCTGCCGGGGAAGCTCACCTCGTCGTGCCCGGTGCTTTCCACCCACACTTGGCCGCCGTGCGCCTGAATCACGCCGCGCGCGATGGGCAGCCCCAGGCCCGGCCCAGCTCCCTTGAACTTGATCGAGCCAGTCGAGTGCAGGTCGGGCGAGCCGACGCGGTAAAACTTTTCAAAGATCAAATCCCGATCATCGGGATCAATGCCGATGCCCGTGTCTCTGATCGTGACCTCCACGTAATCACCCGCTGCTCCGTCCTCTCCCGGCTCCAGAACGTGCCGCCCGGCGACGTGAATGCTGCCGCCGTCTGGTGTGAACTTGATGCAGTTGCCGATGATGTTGGAAAAGGCCTGGCACAAGCGCGGCAGGTCGCCCTGGATGGAAGGCAATCCCTCGAGGCTGTCCACCGTCAACGTCTGTTTGCGCATCTTGAGCGCAGCCTGATAATTGTCCGCCGCCATGCGGACGACCGTCGAGACGGAGAGTGGCGTGGGACGCAGGCTGAGCGCCTCGGCGTCAATTTCAGAAACGTCCAGCATCGCGCTGATGATTTCTTCCAGCCGCACCGTAGCCCGGCTAATGCCCTGACTGATCTGCGCCATTTGCGCCGGAGTTGGCGTGCTCGTCTGCACCGCGTCGGCCATGATGTCGGCATAACCGCGCACCTGGGTGAGCGGCGTGCGCAGCTCGTGCGAGGCGATCTGGATAAAGTGAGTCTTGGCCGCGTCGAGTTTTTCCAGCCGGCGATTGGTACGCGTCAGCTCGTCGTTGAGCCGCTTGAGGTCGCTCACGAGACGCGCGTTCTGCAATGCCACGGCGGTCTGGTCGGCCAGCGTCGAAAGCATGTTGAGGTCCTGGGTGGCGTAGGGCGCATCGCCCGCCTTGCCGCCCAATGCCAGAATGCCCACCAGCAAGCTCTGGCTGTGAATCGGAACATAGAGTTCCATCTTTAACTGCTCCAGCCAGGCACGCTCCAACACGGGCGCCGCGCGAAACTCTGGCAGGATGTCAATCTCGTACTGACTGAGCCGCTGGCGGTCCCGGTGCAGGCGCGCCAGGATGGGGCTGTTCGGATCGAACTTGGCCGTCTGGAGGGCGACTAGGTCCATGCCGGGAACGACGCGCACCTCGATGCGCCCATCTTTGTGTTCGGTCGTCAGCAGCAACGCGCCCCGCCGCACCTCCAGCGCTCCGCTGATGATGCCGACGGCCGTCGTCGCCAGCGTATCCAAATCAACGACGCTGGAGATAGCGTCACTGTAATCACGCAGTGTGCGGGCGGAGTCGTAGCCTTCGCCCTTGAGCAAGCGATCCACCAGGCTGGTCGCTGCGCGGCGGAGGGGTTGGAAGACGAGGGACACCAGAATGGCCATAACCACCGCGCCGACCAGTACATAGCCGCCGGGGAGGAATTGGAGAGCCGATTGGAGCAAAACGAAACTGCCCAGGAAGAGGGCGGCCGTCATCAACGTCATCAGGCTGGCCGAGATAACTCGCCGGACGGCGTTGCGGACGTTGGGCAAAAAATACGTGAGCGTCACATACGCCATGAGCAGTACGCCCATCAGCCGTGTGAATGCGCCGACCTGCGTCATCTCTACGCTGGGCAGCATGGTCAGCCCTTCGCCCGCGCCGATGAGCAGGGTCGCCGCGACCCAGTACAAAATGCGGTTGCGGTGCAATGGCCGCTGGATGCGGATATAGTCCCAGATCGCCAAAACCAGTGCGCCGCCGGTGAATCCGATCCAGCCCGTCAGCACCAGCACGTTCACCGTTTGATCCGGCGTGTCGAGGTGCAGGCTGTTCTGAAAGAACTCTCGCCATCCAAGAATGTTGCTGTCAGCCAGCGCGATGAAGGCTACCCATCCAATGCCGATCTGGCCTACTCGTTGCGCGCCGGGCCGCTCAAAGAACAACAGCGTGAGGATGGTCAGCAGCACTGGCAAGATAGCCAGGGCGTCTGTGGCGATCCTCGCGCCATAGACCGGCACTGCTGGAACCACTCCTTTAGCAACCGCCAATGCTTTTCCGCTCGTCCAGACGATTCCCATCAGCAGGTAGAGGAAGAGCAAACCGTGCAGCCAGGAGCCAAAGCCGCGTCTGCGCAGGGTCAAGAGCATGAGGATGAGGTAGGCAAGTGCGGTGCCACCGATGACGACGACGGGGGTTTGGAATCCGAGCATCTGGACCTCAACAGATTTATCCCAAGCCCCTGCTTGGGATAAATCGTGGGATAAGTAATCTTTCTGTCAAGATATTATGTAGTGGGCCGTTTGGGTTCTCTATTTGAGTATGTAATAGGTGCCTTTTTTCGCGCCAATTCTCAAAAGTACACCGCGATTCACCAAGTCAACCAGGTCAATTCGTAGCGTCTCGGCGGACACGTCCGGGCAAAGCTGCTGGTATTCCCGGTTAGTGATTGAGCCATGCTCACGGATGTAAGTGAGCGCGCGAACCTGGCGCTCGTTCATGGCCTTTTCCCAGGCCGGAACGGCGCGCCGCTCACGCACGTTGGACAGGGTCACGGTAAACGAATGCGGCTGCGCTTTGAATTGGGGTGGGGGATGACCAGCTTGCGTCATCTCTTCGATCATCCGGTCAATGCCCAGACCCAACTCTTCGATGTAACCCCACTGGAACAACCCGGCCACGATGCGCGGATTGCGGCTGAAATGCTCTTCGACGATGTTGTCCACCGTTATAAATCCGGGCAGCCCGCCCGGACTGATGACTTCCATCCGATCAGAGAACATACGGATCTCGATGCGCCGCCCGCGCAAGCGATAGTCACGGTGGCACACCGCATTGACCAAAGCTTCGCGAACGGCGAACGGCGGATACTCGGTTTTTTCTTCGCGCTCCAGGCCCTTGACGACGGCGCCAACGCGCATCTCTTCCAGTGTCACCTGCCAGGCGCGCTCGACGACGCGTGCCAGCGGCCCGCCGATTTCTTCTCGCCGCCCGTAGCCGGGCAAGCCGCCTTCGCCGCGGGGTTCGGTGCCAAGGAACTTGACGACGACCAAACTGCTGTGCGGAAAGAAGGCTTGAGGGTTGCGCCCGAACAACAAAATACCGGAGGTCGTCGGCCGCAGATCGCTGCTAGGGGGCAGGGGGCTTTTCGCTTGGGATTGACCGGCCGGCAGCAGCGCGCCGATTTCGACCAGTAGCTCGTCGGGCGAACCGAGATGCTTGCGCCCTCGCTTTTCGCGTTCGGCCAGGTACGCGGCAATCATCGCCTCATCGAGGTCGGTGCGCGCAGCACCCGGCACCAGTTCGGCTTCGTAATCGGCAGACGATTTGGTGGCGGCCAGTTGGCGGATGGCTTCGCCACCTAGCGGTTTGTTAACTGTGCCGACTCGTACCAGCACGCGCCCATCGCTCAGGCTATGCAACTCGGTGCTGCGCGGGACGGAGATGGCAATCACCTGCGCCCCGCCCAGGTCCTGCATCTCCCAGTTTGTTTGAACAGGCGGGCGGCAGCGCAACTCGGCGGATCGCAAAGCTCCGTCTACATCCTCTGGAAAAACACTGCCGGTTGGCCGGCCTGCTTCGTCCACGCCGACCAGCACCGTGCCGCCATCGCCGTTGGCAAAGGCCACCATCGCCTCGGCCAGCCGGTCGCCGTCGGCATCGGGCAGGCATTCCAGGAGTTGCCCCGGAGTGGCTTGCCTCAATGAAGCCAGCAACGCTGCCTCACCGTGCAGCCGCCCGGTGGCTGATACCGCTCAAAATATTCTCCCGTCCCTCAAACACATCTGTGACCACCAGCCCGCCTCTGTGGATCTCGATCCGGCGAATGTCTTTGGCGTGATCGCTGCCGCGCATCTTGAGCACGACGATCGCGCGCTGGAGGGTGCTTTCTACTTCGACGTAGCGCAGCAGCAGGATGGCATCCACGACGAAGGACAGTTTGCCTTTTTCCTGCTGAGGATTGGGCGCGCGGCCCTCTTCGCCCAGCAAGAGCGTGGTGACGCCTTCGCGCTTAAAGCCGTTGATGATTGTGCTGTAATATCCCCGCAGCTTGATGTTATCGCTGGTGAGGCGCGTAAAGTGAGTGATACTGTCCACGACCACGCGGCGGATGCCGCCTTCCAGCATCAGGCGGCCCAGCGCGCTGGTCGGCGTGGCCAGGCTGTCGAGGAGCACTTGCGGTGAGGTAAACATCAGGTGCAGTTGGTCGGTTTCTTCCAACTCGGAGAGATCCCAGCCCAGCGACTCGGCGTCGCGGTGAATCGAAGCAGGAAACTCTTCGAACGAAATGAGCAGCCCCGGCTCGTTGTTGAGAGCGCCGTGAATGAGATATTGCATGCCCAGCAGAGTCTTGCCGCAACCGGGCGCGCCGTGCAACAAGACGGCCGTGTCGGGGACGAATCCGCCCGACAACATCTCGTCCAGACCGGGGACTCCAGTGGCGACTCGTGTGTCTTTAGGCATCGTATCCTCCCGCGGCTAAAGCCGCGTCTCGATTCCCCTCAGGCTCCATACATCAGTGGTTTTGTTGAAAGCTGACTCGGGCCAGATTCTTTTTGCAGTCACCGGGCATCGAGATAGTATAGACGTCCGACAGCGGAATCCTGGTTTCGGGCGATGCAATCAACTGCACCGTCCACGCGCCGACGATTTGCGCTCTCGCCAGGCGCACTTCCCAGCCGGAAGCGCCATAGTTGGAGCTATCGCCCGCCGCCACAATCTGGTCCACGTTGCCCAGACCCCACACATGCACAAACGCGCCCGGCGTCAGCTTGCCCTGCAAATCCTTCACCGTCCCGGCCACGCCCATCCAATCACAGACCTGCACGGGATGAACCTGGTATGTGATGGAAGCCGTGTAGGTAAAAACCGACCGCGTCGGGCTGGGTCCGGGCGTCACACTGGCAGTCGCGGTGAGAGTCAGCGTAACGGTCGGCGTGGGCGTTAAAAGCGCCAGCGGCATGGATTCGCTTTGCCCTCCCAGAGTCGGCGATGGCGCAGGTGTGCTTGTGCCGGTTGGCGTCGCATCCAGTGCAGGCATTGGCGTGTTCGTGACGGTCTCTGTCGCCGGCGTCGTCAGTTCCCTCAGACTGGTTGTCGCTGGCATCAAGACAACCGGTGTGGGCCGTTCGATATTCCCCAAACCAGCGAGCGGGGCGGGCGGGAAAGGATTGAGCGGCCCGTAAGGATTCACCGCGATGACAATCCCCCACCCTAAAGACACCACCGACAAAGCCAGGAACACTGTCGCCAAAAAGTTGAGCACGCGCGCCCGGCATCCGCTGCGCATTTTGCGACCTAATGGTTCTGCGTAAAGCGCACAACGGCTGAACTGCTAACGCAGTCGCTTTGTAGCCGAATCTCAACTTTTGCAGACGCTTGACCGTTCTGGACCAGCCAGACGGTCCACGTCCCGGCCGATGTGCCTGACAGGTTGATGATGACGTCCCAGGCGGATGGCCCCAAGCCCATCCCGGTCATTGGGGAGCGACCCTGGACTCGATTGCCCCGAAACTCTTCGCCAGGATGCATCGAAAAGCCGGTGTCAATGTCGGCGTCGCCCTCGACGTGAACGATCATGTTGCTCGTAGTTACCGGCTTGCCTTCCAGATCGGTGATGGTGCCGAGGATGAACGACGCGCCGCACGGGTTGATCGGCGACGGCTGATACGTCACTTCGTGTGTGAACCGGTATGGGGAGAGGGTGGAGCTGGGTGTGGGCGAAGGGCCGGCGGTCACGCGGGTCGGGGGCGGCCGGAACGTGATCATTGGGCGTGGGGTGTCGGTCGGCCCCGGTGTGCTGACGATGAAGGGCGTCTCTGTGTCCACCGGAGGACTGGTCACTGTGGGCGTCCAAGTGGGGGGCAAGAGTGATTCTGGGGTTGGCGTGATGGTGGGCGTGCGCGCCGGGGCAGCGCTGAGGCCTGGGGCGAAAGGCCCGGCCAGGCCCGGCACAAAGAACACGCTCGTGTAACACAGGCACATCAGCGCCGTGAGGCCCAGCATGACCACCGCGAGTATGTTGAACACTGGCCCGTTTCCGCCCTTGTTCATTTCATTGCCTCCATGCGTTCCGTCCGGCGAATTCGATGAAGCAACACAAACATCCGCTTTACTGGACCAGCCGCTCGATCTTGGCCAAAGCCTTCAAATCGTCCAGCCAGCGTTGAAAAGCCATTCTCCGCGCGGCCAACAGTGCATCGTCGGAAAGCGCGCGGGCCGGGTCGTGCTCAATGACCTGGACGATGTGATACACCGTCTGACCGCCCAGGTCGCTTTGCACCACGCCGCTGACCTGGCCCGGCTGCAAATCGAACGCGGCTTGCTCTAGCGCTGCGTCGAACAACCCGCCGCGCGGGAACCAGCCCAGGTCGCCGCCACCCGCGCTGGTGATGGTGTCTTTGGAAAAGCGCTGCGCCAGCACGGCAAAGTCGGCCCCGGCGCGCAGTTGAGCCAGCAGAGAGTCCGCCTCGGCTTTGGTGTTCAGCAAGATGTGCCGCGCGTGGACTTGCTCGCCCGTCATCGGCACGTTGCGCGTCACACGCTCGATCATCTTTTGCGTCAGCATGCCTTCGCGCTGGCCCTCGCGATATTCTTCCACCGACATCCCCGCGACGCCGCTGAGATACTTGTTAAAGGCATCCACGCCGCCGCTGTCGGCAATGCTTTGATTGACCGCCGCATCCAATTCGGCCTGGGTCACGGTGATGCCCTGCTTTGCCACTTCCTGGTCAATCAGTTCTTGTTCGATCATGCCTTCGAGGATTTGCCGGCGCATCTCGGCGAGCGCGGCCTGGCCCTCGGCCGTAGTGAGGTTGATGCCTTGCTGGGTCATCTCGACCTGGCGGCGAGCGACGTTTTTTTCGAACTCGGCCAGCGGGACCGGGCGACCGTTGACGCGCGCGGCGGCCGGGCCTTCGGTTGGCACGGCCGTGGGCTCACTTGCGGATAGAGTCGGCGCGGCAGCCTTGGGTGCAGCGGTCGCCGTCGGAGGAATCACCGCCGGCGTGATCGTGACGCTCTGGGGTGGAATATCGAATACGCCGCACCCGGCCAACAGGATGGCTAAAACAGCCACGCATGAAAAGAGTTCAAGTGGCAAGTGTTTCTCCTTCAAGAAGCTAAAGGTATTATACCTATGCCGTCTGATTTACGCAATGATGCGGGACCACTTGTTTCGCGCTCGCCTTTGTTCCTGCCCCCCCCCGATTTAGGGGGGCTATCACTTGCTCGACGATCGCGCGGAATTCGGAGATCAAGGACGGTCTGAAATAGAACAGCGCCCGGCCGATGGGGGCAGGCGCTGTTGATTCCAGTCTCAGGCGGAACCAGCGTTCCGCCTGGAGCACTCGAGCGCTAGTCGTCCATTAACTCGGACGGGGCTACGATCCCCATATCCACTTCCATGCCATCAGCGCCTGTCACCTTCTGCTGATCGGGCTGAGCATCCTTCTTAAAGCCGGTGCCGGCCGGGATGAGCTTGCCGATGATGACGTTTTCCTTGAGGCCGCGCAGCTCGTCCAGCTTGCCCTCGATGGCGGCGCCTGCCAGCACTTTGATCGTGTGCTGGAAGGATGAAGCCGACAGGAACGATTCGGTGTTAAGCGCAGCTTTGGTCACGCCGAACAACACCGGCGCCGCCGTCGCGGGTCGCTTGCCTTCCTTGTGCAGCTTTTCGTTGATGTCTTGCAGGATCAGGCGATCCACCAGCTCGCCGGGCAGCAGCTCGCTGTCGCCGCTCGACACGATCTGCACCTTGCTCAACATCTTTTTGACGATGACCTCAAAGTGCTTGTCGTTGATGTTCACGCCCTGACTGCGGTAAACCTTCTGGATTTCTTGCAGCAGGTAAAGCTGAGTGGCATCGCGGCCCAGCAAGCGCAGGATACGATGCGGGTTCTTGGTGCCTTCGGTCAACTGCTCGCCCGCCTTGACCTTTTGGCCTTCCTCGACGAGCAAGCGTGACGAAGCCGGAGCTTCATAGTCGCGCTCGTCGCGCACTTCATACACCACCGTGAGCGGCTTGTTCTTTTTGATGATCACGCGGCCCGCGTGCTTGGCCGTCTTCTCTTCATCGCCACGCTTGGCGATGAGGTCGCCCGCCTGCACCTCGTCGCCCTCTTCCACCTTCACCGCCCAGTTGCCGGGAACGTCGTACTCATCTTTGACGAGCTGGCTATCCACCACCTTGATCGTGCGGACGCCGCCTTCGACGCGCCGAATCTCCGCGATGCCGTCAATGTCAGACATGATGGCCTCGCCCTTGGGTTTTTTGCGCGCTTCAAAGAGTTCTTCCACGCGCGGCAGACCGTGCGTGATGTCGCCCGCGCCCGCCACACCACCGGTGTGGAAAGTTCGCAACGTCAACTGCGTGCCAGGCTCGCCGATTGACTGGGCGGCCACGATGCCGACCGCCGAGCCGATCTCGACCATCTCGCCTCTGCCCAGGTCGCGCCCATAGCACATGGCGCACACGCCGTGCCGCATCTGGCACATCATCACCGAGCGGATGTAAACTTCCGCCACACCGGACTTGTCAATCGCTTCGGCCAGGTCCTCGTTGAGTAGAACGTTGCGCTCGGCCTTGAGTTCGCCGGCCACGACGATCTCGCCGGTCTTGGGGTGAGTGACGTTGACCGCCAACGAGCGGCCCACGATGCGCTGAGCCAGCGTCTGCCCCCCCACGTCGTCGGCGCGGCGGATCCACAGACCCGCCTTTGTGGCGCAGTCATAGTCGTTGATGATCGTGTCCTGCGCCACGTCCACCAAACGGCGAGTCAAGTAACCGGCGTCCGCAGTGCGAAGCGCAGTGTCGGCCAGGCCCTTGCGCGCGCCGTGCGTCGAGATAAAGTATTCCAACGCCGTTAACCCCTCGCGGAAGTTGGAGCGGATGGGCAGCGAGATGATGCGCCCCGCCGGGTCAGCCATCAGGCCGCGCATACCCGCTAACTGCGTGATCGGCTGGAAGCCGCCTTTCGTCGCACCTGAACGCGCCATGACGCTGAGCGGCAACTGCGGGTTCAATCCCCTCTTCACCGCATCGGCCACAAGGTTGGTGGCTTGCTGCCACAACTCGATGGTGCGATTGTATTGCTCGTCTTCCGTGAGCAGACCCCGGCGATACTCGCGCTCGACCTCGGCCACCTCGGCGTTGATCTTGTCCAGGATCGCTTTCTTTTCTTCCGGCACGGTGACGTCGGATACGGCGATCGTCGTGCCAGAGGTCGTGGCATACTTGAAGCCGATGTTCTTGATGCGGTCTACGAACTCGGTCGTCTCGGCCGGGCCAACTTTTTGATAGCACTTGGCGACGAGCTTTTGCAGACCACCCTTATCCAGCAGTTCGTTGACAAAGCGGATGTCGTCCGGCACGATCTCGTTGAACAGCGCGCGGCCCACCGTCGTCTCAACCGGCGACTTGCGCTTGCCACCCTCTTTGTATTGGAGCAGCTTGATCTTGGCGTGCAGGTCCACCTTCCCCAGGCTATAGGCCAGCTCGACCTCGTCCAGGTCCACAAAGGTCATGCCCTCGCCCTTCAGGCCAGCCTTTTCCATCGTGAGGTAATACACGCCCAGCACCATGTCTTTGGACGGGCCGACGACCGGCTCGCCATCGGCCGGCTTGAGCAAGTTTGCAGTCGAAAGCATCAGCCGGCGCGCTTCTTCAACCGCCTTGTCGGAAAGCGGGACATGCACGGCCATCTGGTCGCCGTCAAAGTCGGCGTTGAAGGCAGAACACACCAACGGGTGAATCTGAATGGCCTTGCCCTCCACCAGGATCGGCTCGAACGCCTGGATGCCCAGGCGATGCAGCGTGGGCGCGCGGTTGAGCAGCACCGGGCGCTCCTTGATAACTTCTTCCAAAACTTCCCACACCTCGGGCCGCTCGCGCTCGATGATGCGCTTGGCGCCCTTGACGTTGGAAGCATAGTTGTATTGAACGAGCTTGCTGATGACAAACGGGCGATACAGCTCCAGCGCCATCGTCTTGGGCAGGCCGCACTGATGCAGCTTGAGCTTGGGGCCAATGACGATGACCGAACGGCCGGAATAGTCCACGCGCTTTCCCAACAGGTTGCGGCGAAAGCGGCC
>CAYGWJ010000045.1:0-4381 GCA_964353405.1 uncultured Anaerolineae bacterium | reverse complement strand
CTTGGCCAGCCGCTTGGTCATCAAGGGCAACATCGCCAGATAGACCATCGCTTCGCTCGACGTGGACAAGCGCTCATAGTTTTTACTCAAGCGTCGCGAGCGATTCAACCATCCCAAGGTGCGTTCAACGATCCAGCGATGAGGCAGCAACTCAAAGCCTTGGGCGGTGTCACTGCGCTTGACTATCTCCAAAACCCAACCGCACACACTTTTCACCCAGTCCACCAACGTACCGGCATAGCCGCCGTCGGCCCAGATTTTCTTCAGGCGCGGGAGCTGGCCCTTGACCTTCTCCAGCAGAGTGCGTGCACCATCGCGGTCCTGAATATTCGCTGTCAGAACCATCACCGCCAACACCCATCCCAAGGTGTCTACCAGCAGATGGCGCTTGATGCCATTCACTTTCTTGCCCGCATCGTACCCACGCATTCCGCTCGTCTCGGTCGTTTTGACCGACTGGCTATCCATGATAGCCGCGCTGGGTTCGGCGTCCTTATCGACGCTCAGGCGAATCTCGGTGCGCAGCTCGCCGTTGATGCGTTCCAATGTGCCATCGTCGCGCCATTGCTTGAAGTAGTAATAGACCTTTTGCCAGGGGAGCAAGTCGTGGGGCAACATCCGCCACTGGCAACCCGTCCGCGAAAGGTAGAGCAGCGCGTTGACGACTTCACGCAAATTGACACGGCGCGGCGAGCCCCGTCCGCGCGGTTCAGTCAGATGGGGCTTCAGGATGGCCCACTGTTCATTCGTCAAATCGGTGGAGTAGGTTTTCGTCTCATGAGACCCATGATAACACCGATTTCTTAAACAGCCTCTTAGACTTGAGCCTGATCACCCTATAGGTGTGCCTGCAGGCGGCTTGCTCTGTTTCCCCCACTGCAGGCTGCCCTGACACACGACGGCTTGTACACCGGTTACCCTCCATCGAATGTGGTCAAGCTCAGACTCTGGTGATTACCCACAAGTCTGTCATTGCGAGCCCCTTCGGGGCGAAGCAATCTTGTACTTTTTCAAGGAAGCATATTCTTCGGGGTAATCCATACCAAAGCGCGCGCACAGCGCCGAAACGTCTTTAAAATCATTCTCACGGAGCTTGTATCCGCTATGAAACTTGACCATATGCTCTGCCGAGATACACCTGACCGGGTGTCCATTAACGACACCGATGCCCATCAGTGAGCCGGCTGGATACATCACACCTTTTTCCGCAGGCCCATAGAGACCGTTTCCCTCAGCGTCAAGCGTAACAGCATGCACGTCCACCAGGCGACCGTTATCATCACCCAAGACAAAATTCCAAGCGCTTGTATCGTCCCTCGGCACATCTTGATAACCTTGCCTCTCGAGTAACGCGCGTAATTTCGGCATGTCTTTGTGCTGAATGACAATGTCTACGTCAGCATGGGGGCGTGTCTGTTCACCCAGCAATGCGTCAACTCCCCAACCGCCATCGAGCCATACCTCTATCCCGAGATGATCGAGTTGGGTATACAAGTCAATGACATCGGCGATAGTCATACTAGTCCTCTGTCTCGTACAAGCTGGGCAACAAAAAGGGCGCGGGAGATTCCTCGCGCCCAGACCTGACACGCCACTTCAGACCGGCCTCAGGCCGCATACACCACCTTAGCGTCAGACAGCACCTGGTCACGGATAAGGGGCTTCAGTCCATCCCTGGGCACCACATCTACCGGCCGCTGAAAGAGCGCGGCGAGTTCTCGCTGCAAGCGACCCAGGGCCATAAAGCCGATGCGCGCCCATGGCTCAAATTCCACCAACACGTCCACATCACTATCGGGACGAAAATCATCGCGCAGTACGGACCCAAACAGCGCCAGTTGGCGGACGTGATAACGTTGGCATAGGTCTGCCAACTCTTGAGCGGGTATTTGAATTCTCGGCTCGGCCATCATGCCCCCTCGTAAATCGCGCACGCTATTCGGAACAGACGTTTTTATTATTGTACATCAGTTTGGGAAAAATACGTGCGCCTTGTGCTTGCCTAGGGCGACCACGATCCCTATCCAAATCAACGCTTTCCGACCGGATATACCTTCAGCACCTCATCGCCATAGTGATTGATCACCTTGACGGCGATTTTGCCGGTGGTAGGCGGATCGAACGGGTAGCTCTTGGTCGAATACAGCGCCAACCAGGCCGCCAAGCCCTCGAAACGAAAAGCTCTGGGGATTCCCACTCCATCAGTTCTGTACGCCAGAGTGGCCCAAATGATTCAAGGCTTGTGACCGCTGGCAGTCACAAGCTTCCCGAATCTTCGTCTAAAATAAGGTGTTAGCATAATATTCATCATATCTGCCTGGATTACATCATAATCCCCATCAGGATGCTTTCACCTATGCCATCTTCTTCGAACCCAAGACCAAGTTCAGTCTCAGAGAAGCTGAACGTCTCCGGCTCGAACATCAAGCGGGCGCGGCTCTCCCACAAGCCTCCGATGACCCAGGAGCAATTGGCGATCAGGCTCCAGACAACGGGCTGGGACATTGACCGGTTCGGCGTCTCCAAGATCGAGCGTGGCGAACGTCAAGTCACTGACAAGGAGCTTTTGCTGCTTGCGAAAATTCTATCTGTTCATGTATCACAGCTAGTAGAGGAATGAAACAAGCGCAGTAGTCACTGAGACTCGTTCTCAGCCTCTTGGAAGGTCACTAAATTCCAAGAAGAAACCATTACAGCGAGGTTTCATTGTCGCCTCAAAGATTTAGAACTCCAAGACGTCGCAATACGCGCCAGCGCAGCGGCTATCATGTTTCAGGTGAAAAGTCGGGGAACGAGGCCATATTGGCCCACGCGAGGCTTTATGACATCGGCTCGTCCACGTTCTTTTTCACGCTGCAAAGCACTGAGCGCCCTTGCCCTGAGCAGTTTGACGGCCAGTCTTCCATAGCAGGTGGCGGTGGATATATAAAGTCGGAGAAGGATGTACAGGTCACTATAAGTGTCAGTGCGATTGACCCTTTGGGTGGGCAGATCATCTCAACAAAGACCAGGTCGGTGTCCATATCCCAAGATACCTGGACGGCGTTTGGGATACACACTGAGATAGACAACGCAGCGGCCTATGAAAGTGTGAACCTGGAAGCGAGCGTCAGTATAGAGGCACCGAGAGCCAGAAAACTAAGTCGAGTCCAGTTCTTCGGCGTGAATTTGGACACGGTGACTGCCTTTACTGGCCAAGCCATTCGTGACCATTTCGACATGAAGACTGACATCTACATCCCATCGATTTATTACTATAAGGAGGACCAAGCATTCCTCCTTGAACCATCAGGTGCAACTGGTGCAGTGGACTATGAGGGCGATGGCGAGCAACTGGTTCTGAAGGCTTGCAACCGATGCGCTCGGTTTCTGTTGATTGATGTCTTTTCAGAACACAATGCTCTCGGTTTTAGCAATCACTGTGTTCAGCGTGCTCCTTGTTTGCACGATTCCTTTTCGCGGTACACGATCGAGAACGCTACGGAAGAAAATATTGATCCCAAGCTTATAAGGGAGGGGATTGTCGCCAACGTTGACGGCTCCCTTGTAGCGAATACGCATTATGGTTTCCAGTTGGAATGCCGGTCTTGCAAGAAATTCAAGGTTAATGCACCTTTGAATCCGATGAGGGACACAACACAGCACAAAGAGGACAGTCTGCGGAGGCGCGCCTTCGAGCAACTTGTACGTCAATTGCTGGGGCTGGATTGGATTTTTTTCACACACCGACAACAGTACGGCAGCGGCTTTGATATATACATCTGGGAAAAGTTCGGCAAAAGGTGTTTCGGGTGCGGCAAGAAGCTCGGTACGCCCAACGATATGAACCTTGACCATACACTTCCGTTAAACTATCTTTGGCCTCTTGATGATATGGCCACATGCCTCTGTGCTACGTGCAATTCGCAGAAGAACAACAAGTTTCCATTCGAATTCTATCAGGACGACAAGAAGCTGGAGGAGCTTGCCAGCATCACGGGGCTTGACATCACGATCATATCAGAGCGCAAGAGGCATGCCAATATGGATGCGGTGAATCGCCTCCATGACCAGATTGTGTGGTTTTTTGACACGTTCCTCATGGAACAAGATTATCAGAAAGTGAGGCAGGGGAAGAAGGTCGCAGACCTTGTTGTAGCCTCATTGCATCGCGTCTTTCAAGATGTGGGGATCGGGTGGAATCCCATTGAGGAGTACTTTCGTGTGACAGGCCGATATCCGTCTTCCATCTCTCTTACTAGCCTAACCGTTGTGCAACAGCGGGCACCTTGTTGAAGGGCGCTACGTTTTCTGAACATTCCACAGAGGGAGCGTCAATTGACACGCCAACAGACCCGACAGCCACAGGATCGTTCCGGCATAGGGACTCTGGTCAGGCCAC
>CAYGWJ010000044.1:0-7316 GCA_964353405.1 uncultured Anaerolineae bacterium | reverse complement strand
TCCTTTGAAAGAACGTCTGTATGGCCTCACCAGCCTTCGAAAGTTGAAACATGGTGGCACCTCCTCGATGGTACTATCAAGGATGCCACCATTGTGTCAGTTTGTAAATGCCTGACATAACTTAGCTTGATGCGTATGGGCGCTCCGCCTCCCCTCGCCCGTTGGGACGCCGAAGGCGGACGGGGGAGAGGGTCTCCGCCTCCCCTCGCCTCTTGGGACGCCGAAGGCGGGCGGGGGAGAGGGTCTTGTCGTCGCCCAACTCGATTTCACCGCGACGCCGCGCTACAGCAAGGGCGCGCTATTCACCTGGACCGTGTATGACTATCCGCTCAAGCAAGCCATCATTGACCATATCGTAAAACGTCCGATGAAAGGCATTGCGACGGGAATCCAAGAGGCCAAATCGTCCGTCGCCAGCACGCGCTACAAGGCGTACTTGACGGCGGGCGTCGAACGTTGGCGCGAATACGGCGAGCAACTTGCGCCGCTCAAAAAGAAACCCGTCTTGTTTGTCATGATGAATGACACCGCCGAAGCGGATGACGTGGGCGAGTATTTGCGAACAAAATACCCGTCCGAGTTCGGCGGCGACAAGTTGCTCATCATCCACACCGACCGTTCGGGCGAGGTCTCCAAGAAAGACTTGGACAAGGCGCGCAAAGCGGCCAGCGAGGTGGACCTTGTCGAAAACCCGATTAACGCGATTGTCAGCGTGTTGATGTTGCGCGAAGGCTGGGACGTGGAGAATGTCACCGTCGTCGTCGGCCTGCGCCCCTACACATCCAAAGCTAACATCCTGCCCGAACAAACCATCGGGCGTGGCCTGCGCTTAATGTTCCGCGACCTGGCAACGGACTATACCGAGCGTGTAGATGTGATCGGCAACAAAACCTTTATCGAGTTCGTCGAGCAACTGGAAAAAGAAGAAGACATTGCCTTCGGCACATTCGAGGTCGGCAAAGATAAACTCGTCATCGTCACCATCGCGCCCGACCCGGACAAGCTGGACAAGGACATCACGCTGCCCACGCTCAGTCCCATCCTGGCGCGCAAAAAGACGCTCGCCGAAGAAATCGCTGCGTTGGATGTTTCGGCCATGTCATGCCCCAGGCTTCCACGCAAAGCCAGCGATGCGACGGCCAAGACCTTCCACTATGAGGGCTATGATTTCATTACCCTGGAAAAACTCATTGAGCGCGATTATCAATTGCCTGAAGTGCAAACGTCTCCAGAGGTCATTTCCTATTACGCCAAGCGCATCGCGCAAGACGTCAAGCTGCCCGCGCAATTCGCCGCGCTCGTGCCCAAGGTGCGCGAGTTCTTGCAGACCCGCGCTTTCGGCGAGCCGGTGAACCTGGACGACCCCGTCATTCTCAAAGCCATCGCCACCAACGTCGCCCAATACGTCGCCGTGCAAACCTTCGTCAAGGCATTGCGCCCGCTGGTCGTGCAAGAACTGGCGCCGCAACTGTTGAGCGCAGGGCGCAAACTGTCCGAGACGCCGCCGTTCCCCTACTCGCGCCCGACAACACAGGGCCGCCAAGACCGTGTTCAACCTGGTGCCGTGCTCGAACAAGTTCGAGCAGGCGTTTGCCGAGTTCCTGGAAGACGCGCCTGACATTGTCGCTTTTTCCAAGTTGCCAGAACAGTTTTGCTTTGCCATCGAATACACGGACGCGACCAACAATCTGCGTTACTATGAGCCTGACTATTGCGCCATCGCGTCGAACGGGGTGCATTACCTCATCGAGACCAAAGGGCGCGAAGACGTGGACGTAGTAGGTAAAGACCGCGCCGCGATACTCTGGTGTGAGAACGCCACGCGGCTGACGGGCCAGGAGTGGCAATACGTGCAAGTGCCGCAGAAAGAATACGAGGACCTTCACCCCGACGAGTTTAGCGATGTGCTGGTCTTTGCGCCGGCTCCAATGTTATGAGGTCATGTCATACGAGACCGTTTTTGACACGCGGCGGATTCAGGTCTATACTGGTTGCGTCCTAGCTTTTTATCGGGTCTGCACGACATGCTTCGCGTGACAGGGTTGACCCCCGGAACTTTTCAGGGGCTGACCAAGGAGGGTGCGCATGACCTGAGCCACCGGGTAATATACCACTAAAACGGTTACAGTCTATTCCGCTCTATGAAAAAAAGCTAATCCAACCATCATACCTTTCACAGGAGGCAACCAGAATGCGCACCCAACTCAACCATACTGAACTTTTTTTCGAGCGCCTTGGCCAAGGGCGCCCCATGCTCATGATGCACGGGGGACTCGGCTTGGACCACACGTATTTCCGACCCTGGCTCGATAAACTTGGTGAACTGACCGAGTTGATCTATTACGACCATCGCGCCAATGGACGCTCAGCACGACCCGCCGACATGGAAGGGATTGACCATGAGACCTGGGCCGCCGACGCTGATGCACTTCGTGCCCACCTGGGCTTCGATCGCATCATCCTGCTCGGTCACTCCTACGGTAGCTTTCTGGCACAGGAATATGCTCTTCGCTTCGCCCACCATTTGGCAGGGCTGATCCTATGTTCCACAGCCCCCGTTCTTGATTACATGCCCGTCATCCAGGCCAATGCAGCTGCGCGGGGCACACCTGATTCCTTGGCTGCTCTTGGCGAAGCCTTTGGCCGGCCAATGGTCGATGACAACGATTGGCGGTCAATCTGGATGCGCCTCTTGCCAATGTATTTCAAGCGCTATAGTCCCCAGATCGGCCAGGCCATAGACCAGTCAACCTCCTACAGTGCAGCCGCCTGGAACCATGTCAACGCCAACTGCTTGCCAAAGTTCAATACCTTCTCCCGGCTAAAGGAAATCACTATACCGACCCTTGTATTGGGTGGAGCTGACGACTGGATCACGCCAGCAGAACAAAGCAAGCGCATTCACGCCGAGTTACCGAACGCGGAATTGACTATCTTCGAAGAAAGCGGGCACTTTCCATTCATTGAAGAGACCGACAAATTCGTGACGACGGTCCGGAATTGGATAGTTAAACTCGACTAAGCGCCGGTAGGATAGGCCGCCATCTGTCATGCACGCCCGCCGTAGAGTCAACCCCCACCACAGACGCGGACGCGAGTACGCCGTCCGCGTCGCCACCCTCCACCACCGGCACGCAGAGTGTGCGCTGCGCGTAGCGTGCCTGTGGCCACGTCATGCAGCATCAAGCCACGCTCCCGCCCCTTGGACGTGCGCCCCCATGAACCACTTTTTGTCGCTCGAACTACCTCCCTGTATTCTACTCTCTTCGGCCCGGTCAACCTACATGACGCCGCCCGTCGCGCTCTCCCGTTCGCCGGAAAATGTCTCCCCTCTGCCGCTTGTTTCACTTCCGTCTACCCTCTACTGGCCTCTGCAACCCAGCTAACCGCGATTTGCCCCTTGTGCCCTCTTGCCTTTTGGGAGTACAATATTTCGAGATTTTAATACCAATCTATTTCCAAAGCTCTATGGACTAGTGGGCAAAAAGGAGGCCCAAAAAGATGGATGAATTGATCGGGTACGATGCCATTGGTCTGAGCGAGCTAATCCGTAAAGGCGAAATCACGCCGGCTGAATTAGTTGAAACTACGATTCACCGGATCGAACAAGTAAACCCCAAACTCAATGCGGTCATATACAAAATGTATGACCAGGCTCGTACGGCAGCCGCAGCCTGTAGTTCAGATGCAACAGCCGCAAAGACATCTGATTCCGGGTTTTACGGCATTCCATTTCTATTGAAGGATCTAATCGCAGAAGACCAAGGCGCCCCTTTTAGTGAAGGATCGCGAGCAGTTCAAAGCAATATCTCGAGACTGGATAGTGAGCTAGTAAAACGTCACAAAGCCAGTGGATTGATCCTAGTCGGAAAAACGAACACGCCCGAGTTTGGAGTATTACCCACCACCGAGCCCTCTCTTCATGGACCAACTCTCAACCCCTGGGACCCAAGCTTGACACCTGGCGGCTCAAGCGGCGGTTCCGCGGCAGCAGTGGCCGCCGGCCTGGTTGCCGATGGCTCACGGCAATGACGGTGGCGGATCCATTCGTATTCCGGCCTCCTGCTGTGGGCTATTCGGCTTAAAGCCTACCCGTGGGCGAAACCCATTAGGACCGCTCTTTGGTGATCTCGGCGGAGGGATAGTTTGTGAACATGCGGTGACTCGCACCGTCAGGGATTCGGCAGCTTTGTTGGATGCAACGTCAGGCCCCGACCTTGGAGATCCTTACTATGCTCCACCTATGGAACGCCCTTTCCTGAAAGAAGTACAAAGAGATGCAGGGCGTCTCAAGATCGGGCTTTTAACCAGTGTGCCCGAAGGCTGGAATGAAGAGACCGCGTTACATCCTGATTGTAAAGCCGCAGTGAAAGATGCCGCGCAGCTCTGTCAAGATCTTGGCCACACCGTAGAGGAGGTCTCCGCGGTTCAACTAAGTCACCCAAACCTTCCCCAGACTTTCGTCTTGATTTTTTCCTGTTTTGTCGGTCATGTTGTCGCCTATTGGGAGCGCGAATTAGGGAAAAAAATCAGTCAGGATGAGTTAGAACCCGCGACCTGGGCTCTTTATCAAGACAGTCTAAAAACAACCGGAGCGGCATATTTGGTTGCACAAGAAGAGCTCCAACGCTTTTCGAGAAAAATAGCGAGCTGGTATCACACGGGAAATTACGACGTGCTTTTATCTCCGACAATGAGAATTCCCCCAACAAAGATAGGTTCTTTTCAATCGTCGCCGGATGATCCGATGAAGTGGATCAGGATTGCGCTTTCCTTTGTAGCATTCACCCGCACCCAGAATATAACAGGACAACCCGCCATGTCGGCGCCTTTATATTGGAATGAAGATAACATACCTATCGGTGTCCAATTTGCAGGACGCTTTGGGGATGAAGCCACACTTTTCCGGTTGGCAGCCCAATTGGAACAAGCAAGACCATGGGCTGATAAAAAGCCGCCCATTCATTGCAGTAATGAGGTATAAAATGGCAAATTGATCACGTTTAACTGTGGTGACACCATGCAGGTTGAAAGGAAGAACAAACATGAAACGGTCACTTTTCCTCCGGCTGGGTTTGTTTCTCCTGCCTTTGAGCTGTCTCATGGCGGCGAGCGACTTGGCTTCTTCCACCCCGGTTCTCTCTGCCGTTACTCTGGGCGCGACCTACTATGTGCGCACCGATGGCGGTTCCGCCGAACAATGCACCGGGCTGGTGAATGCGCCGTACCTCGGCAGCGGCACGAATCAACCCTGCGCCTGGGATCACCTCTTCCGCGCCCTGCCGCCGGGCGGGACGCCGCGCATCTCCGGCGGCGACACCCTCGTCATTGGCCCCGGCGCCTACCGTATGGGCTACGGCGCGCCCGAAACCTCCGTCAACTGTGACGCTGGCGGCGCTTTCGACTGCCTCATGCCGCCCATCCCCGGCGGCCCCGACCCGGCTCACCGCACCCGCATTCTCGGCGCGGGCTGGAACGCTGGCTGCGCCAGCCCGCCAGAGTTGTGGGGGGCGGAGCGCCCCTGGTTCATCGTCAACCTGACCGACTCTAGCAATGTCGAGCTCGCCTGCCTGGAGATCACCGACCATTCCGGCTGCGTCGAGTCCCACTCCGGCGGCCTAGCCTGCCAGCGCGATACCGCGCCCTATGGGGATTGGGCCGCCTACGGTCTCTACGCTAAAGATTCGGCTAACGTCTATCTTCACGACCTCGACATCCACGGGCTGGCTGCCGGAGGCGTCCATGCCGGTCGCATCGCCGACTGGACGGTGGAACGGGTGCGCGTCGCCGGCAACGGCTGGGTCGGCTGGGACGGCGACCTGTGGGACGCTTTCGGCGACTCGAACTCTGGCACACTGACCTTCCGGCATTTGACGGTGGAGTGGAACGGCTGCGGCGAGACGTATCCTGGCGAACAGCCCACCGGCTGTTGGGCGCAGACCGCCGGAGGCTATGGCGACGGCTTCGCCACCGGCGAGAGCGGCGGACACTGGATCGTGGAAGACTCGGTCATCCGCTACAACACCTCCGATGGCCTGGATTTTCTCTACGTCCGGGAACCCGGTTCCTCCATCACCATCCGCCGCACCCTCGTCGAGGGCAACGCCGGCAACCAGATCAAGAACGCCCGCGGGCCGTTTCTGCTCGAGAACTCTATTATTGTCGGAAACTGCGGCTTCTTCGAGGGCCGGCCGTTCACTTACAACGTGGACAACTGCCGCGCCTTGGGCGACGCCCTGGCTCTCGGCCTGGCGCCAGGCGACCACGTCACCGTGACTAACAACACCTTCACCAGTGAGGGCGATTGCCTGGTCACGGCAGAGTGTTACGGGACGTGTAACGGTTCCGAGCAGGCGCTCCTGCGCAACAACATCTTTCAGGGTCAGGTTGACTTGCTCCAGCCCTTCGAGAATACCTGTCTGGTCTACCAGGAGACCTTTCCGGCCAACCCGTTTGACGTGGATTACTCGATCATCAACGACGTGAAAGACGATCCTTGTCCGGGCGCACACCATCAATGCGGTGTGGCGCCAGGTCTGGTGAATACCTCGGTTGATGCTTTCGATGCCCACCTGCTCCAAAACAGTCCCGCCATTGATGCCGGCACAACCAGCGGCGCGCCGCTCGACGACTTTGTCGGACGTGCCCGCGATGCGCTGCCCGACATTGGAGCGTACGAATGGTGGCAGCCGGCCGCGTGGATTTATCTGCCGCTAATACGACGCTAGAACGCAGGACGGGATTCAGAGTTCTCTCATACCAGACAAAGCACAGTGTCGCCTGCGAAGGTGGAGCGTTGGTGCAAGACGCTTGCGTGTGCCAGCGGTTTCACTTCCGTCTGCCATCGCCTGGCCTCTGCAACCGAGCTGACCGCGATGGGTGCGGTTCAGACTTTTGCGGTGGTATGCTGGCTGGCGATTGGAAACACCTGCACTTGTCCTTGACGGCCTGCACAGGCCGCAGCGCCGGTAAGTGTCGCACCCGCCTTCGGCGAGCGGCGAAGCCGACCCTTCGCTCTGCTCAGGGCAAGCTCTTCGTCGGCTAGGTGTTGAACCTGCGAAGGCAGGTTTTGCTGCGCCGAAGGCGTACCGCCGCGAAGCGTGCAGTCGCCGGGTTGCAAAAGCTTGACGGACACCCGAATGTGTCAAGCACCCTGGTTTTGACGTGGAAATTCGGGGATGGCTCACAATCAGATTGACACTTTTCCATACGCGCCTGTTGGGGGATAATAGGCCACCAATCCCAGTTTGTCAGGAGTCTTCCGATGGCCAAACGCAGCCACATGTCCCTTGAAGACCGTATTGCCATAGCCACCC
>CAYGWJ010000043.1:0-11781 GCA_964353405.1 uncultured Anaerolineae bacterium | reverse complement strand
CGGCGGCGGGATCGGCAACCTGCTCTACAACGACTATTTTGCTTTCAGCAAATATCGCTCGGCTGGCACGGCCGTCGCCGCCATCGTCATCGTCGTCGCGATCATGGATTTTGCCAGCGCCAAGCTGAGGGAAAAAATGGTATGACACACGTGTGGGATAGCATACACACCCCACAAGGAGGCTTCCATGCTTGACTTTAAGGCAGTCCGCGACAAACGAATCACACTTGCAGAGCTTGTCGCCAGTCTAACCCCCGACGATTTGTGCAATGAGACGAACGAAATGATCAACGCCGTGCTCGGACTGATCGCGGGCTGCACCGATGCCGACGTGACCTTTGTCCCGGTGGACCCGCAAGCCGACGACCGCTTTGCCGCCACGGAAGACCAAGTCAAGCTGGCGTGGACGCTGGGGCACGTCATCGTTCACACGACCGCGTCGGCAGAGGAAGCGGCTTTCCTCGCCGCTGAGCTGGCGCGCGGCGTGCAACCCGCGCAGCGTGGCCGCTCGCGCTCCGAGCTGCCGTGGCAGGCCGTGACGACGATCGCCCAATGCCGCCGCCGGCTGGAAGAAAGCCGCCGTATGAGGCTGGCGAGCCTGGACCTGTGGCCGGATGAGCCGCACCTGGACAACATCTGCGAGGCATGGCCTACCGGGCCGCAGGTGAATGCGATCGGTCGTTTCGCTCTCGGGCTCGCGCACGATAGCGACCACACCGGCCAAATCGCCGAAATCGTCCGGCAGGCCTGGTCCGCTCGGGCGTAATCGCCAGCGAAAGGCTACTCTCGCGCGGAACTGTGATACAAGGAGATCGCCGATGACAAACCCCGTCATAAGCTTGCTCCTCAACCGCAAATCGGTTCGCTCGTACGAAGATAGAGGAATCGGCACGGACATCAAAGACCAGATTCTCGCGGCGACGTTGCGCGCCCCGACGGCTGGGAACCTGATGCTGTACTCGATCATCGAGGTGACCGACCCAAGCATCAAGGACACACTCGCCAGGACTTGCGACAATCAGCCCTTTATCGCCAAAGCGCCGTGGGTGCTGCTCTTCCTGGCCGATTATCAACGCTGGTTCGATTATTTCGTTGCGTCCGGCGTACCCGAAATGTGCGAGCAAAACCAGGTCGCTCTGCGCAAGCCGGAAGAAGGCGACCTGTTCCTGGCCTGCTGCGATGCCCTCATCGCCGCGCAGACCGCCGTGATTGCGGCGGAATCTCTCGGCGTCGGGTCGTGCTACATCGGCGACATCATGGAGCAGTACGAGACGCACCAGGCTTTGTTCAACCTGCCCCGCTACGTATTTCCCATTTGCCTGTTGTGCTTTGGCTATCCCACGCAGCAACAGAGAGAACGCGAACTCACGCCGCGCTTTGATCGCAAGTTCATCGTGTCCGAAAACCACTACAGGCGATTGGACCCGGGCGGCCTGGAAGAAATGCACCGCGACCGGCAAGCGCAAGTCTTGGGCAACCGCAAGAATATCGAAGGCGCGATCAATTTCGGCCAATACCTGTACCGGCGCAAGTTCAGCGCCGATTTTTCCGTCGAGATGAGCCGGTCGGTGCGCACTATTCTACAGGTGTGGAAGGAAGGGTGAGCCCGGCTGGCACACATTGAACAGATGATGGGTCACACGCTCTTGGTACACTATCCAATACTCAAAGCATAAAAACCATAATCTTTCCACCCTCAGGAGGACACCCGTGGACAAGTGGCAATCTATTGACGACATCTTGAACTTTGCCATCGGCGAGGAGCAGGCCGCGTACGAGTTCTATACTCGTCTCGCCGACCAGGCCCCGGCGCAGGACATGCGCGACACGTTCGAGAGCTTTGCCCAGGAGGAATTGAAGCACAAGGTCAGACTCGAAGCGATCAAGCTTGGCGGCACACTGAGACCCGCCCAAGGGCAGGTGGTGGACCTGAAAATTGCCGATTACCTGGTGGACGTCCCCGCCACACCGAGGCTGGATTATCGAAGCGCGCTGGTGCTGGCGATGAAAAAGGAGAAAGCCGCCTTCAAGCTCTACTCCGACCTGGCCGCCAGCGCAAGCGACGAGAACGTCCAAGCCACGTTCCTGGCGCTGGCGCAAGAAGAAGCCCGGCACAAGCTGCGCTTTGAGCTAGAGTACGACGACCTGCTCGTCGAGAATTAGGAGAGTCGAAACGGACAACTGGGGCATTGGCGGAGAAACCGTCACAGCCAGGCGGAAGCGCAACCCATAGGGGCCGACCTATGTGTCGGCCCGGTGAAAACACAAGGGTTCGCCCCGACCCGTCAGGAAGGAGATGGGCAGATGAGTGACCTGCAAGTCGTGGTCAAGCGCATTCAAGCAGACGATGCGCCACAGTGCTATTGCTGCATGACGGAAGTGCCTACGCCCTGGCCCGAAGCGCTCTGCCTCTGCCGGGGCTGGATCGCCGAAAACCTGGGCCGCTATGCGGAAGGCTATCACGCGCAGATAGATGAGCAAGTGATCGGACATCTCTACTATGCGACTTCAGACGGAGCGCTCTTTCCCTACGAAATCGAGCCGGGCGCGGCGGTGATGTATTGCGAGTGGGTTCAGCGCCGCCACCAGGGACAGGGCGTTGGCCGCAAGCTTTTTGATGCGTTTGTCTCCGAGGCTCGCGCGCAGAATTTCAAAGGCATCCTTGTCGAAGCCACTGACCTTGAAGGACAGATGAACTACCGGCATTATGTCTCACGTGGATTCAGTGTCATTCAGGATCAAGATCATCGCAAGCTGATGTACCTTGCGCTCGACCAGCCTTCGATCATGGCCCGCCCACTCAGGCCCAGCATCACCCCGCGTCGAAGCATGCCCATTGAGGTGCTGATCCTGAGTGGTTATCTCTGCCCACTGGACGTTTCAACGCAGATGCTCTTGCTTGACGTTGCCCGCGAGTTTGGAGACCGGGTCGTCTTGAAACAAGAGCTGCTCACACCCGAGACGCTCAAGCGCTATGGCGTCGCCAGCGGCATTTTCATCAATGGCCGTCAAAAACTGACCGGCGCGACGACTGAAGAAGCGATTCGTCAAGCGATCGTCGAGGAGATGTGAATTGGGATTGATGTCAACTCTCGAACCCGCGCGCCAGTTCTTGTTGAAGCATCCACGCTTCACGGGCGCGTTGGATCGCATCTTGCGACCGGTCGAACACATTGTCAAAGTGCCCATCTGGGGCTGCCACATGTGCGGCCAGTGCGTTTTACATTCCACCGGCCTCGTGTGCCCGATGAACTGCCCCAAGAACATTCGCAACGGCCCGTGTGGCGGGGTTCGCCTGGACGGTCACTGTGAGGTAAAGCCGGAAATGCAGTGCGTCTGGGTCAAAGCCTGCGACAACGCTCAGCGCTTGATCTGGGCGCGCGAGATTCACGACCTTCGCCCACCGGTGGATTGGGCTATTCAAGGCAGCTCGTCATGGATCACTCTATTGACTGGACGTGACCAGATCAAGAGTGGGTGTCTCATGGAACCTCGGTCGGCGCTGCAGGTGGTAGAGGAGCATGGACGCTAAAACCATCGCCCCACCCGTCAGCCACCTCGCTTCGGTTTTAATGTCCGGCCAGTTCGCCGTAGCCGCCGAGCTTTCGCCGCCCAAAGGCGTCAACCTGGAAACCATCGCTCGCGACGCACGCACGCTCAAAGATTACGCTGACGCCATCAACGTGACGGATAACCAGGCTGCCAGCGTGCGCATGGCCAGCCTCCCCGTCGCCGCATTGCTGATTCGCCACGGCGTCGAGCCGGTGGGGCAGATGACGTGCCGAGACCGCAACCGGCTGGCGATTCAGGCCGACCTGCTGGGCGCGGCGGCGTTGGGCATTCACAATGTGCTGTGCTTGAGCGGCGACCATCCGCGCTGGGGCGATCACCCCGCCGCCAAGCCCGTCTACGACCTGGACTCGACACACCTGATTCGCATGGCGCGTAACATGGTGGAGAACAGTTGTCTCGACAATGGACGGCCCATCAAGCCGCCACCGCAGTTCTTTATCGGCGCGGTAGAAAATCCTTTTGCGCCGCCGTATGACTATCGCCCCTATCGGCTGGCAAAAAAGATCGCCGCCGGGGCGCGCTTTATTCAGACGCAGCTCATCTACAACGTGGACCGGTTCCGCGAGTTTATGCAGCGCGCGGTTGACCTGGGGCTGCACAAACAAGTGTACCTCCTGGCGGGCGTCGGGCCGCTCAAGTCCGCCGAGCAGGCCAAGTATATGGCAACACAGGTTGCGGGCATGGACGTGCCCGAGGCGATTGTCAATCGCATGGTCAAGACGCCCAAGGCCGCGCAACCTGAAGAAGGCATCCGCATCTGCACCGACATCATCGAGCAGGTGCGCCATATTCCGGGGGTGGCCGGCATCCACATCATGGCGGTGCACTGGGCCGACGCTGTGCCCGAAATCGTGACGCGAGCCGGGCTACATCCCCGACCCGCGCACGCGGTCGCTTCATCGCCTCTGTCGGCTCCATAGATAGATACGATGGTCGTCATCACGCTCGATCAGGCTGCGATTCGCTGGGCAGTTTGTACAGCAGAGTCGAGTCCGACGGCAGCGCTCGACCGCTGGCTCATGCAGCACCCCGAAGCTTTTCGCCGCATCATCATTCCGGCTGAACTCTTTCGGTCATCCGTCCTTCGTCATTCGTCTGATTGGAAATAGACATGCGAGACGCCACTCTGGTCTTTCTCGTCATAGGCAACCCGGTCCACGAGGTCCTGCTGGGCTATAAAAAGGCCGGCTTTGCCCAGGGCAAATTCAACGGCTTTGGCGGCAAGGTCGAAGCGGGCGAGACGATTGAGCACGCCACCGTCCGGGAGCTGGAAGAAGAAGCCGGCGTCAGGGTCGCAGAACACGACCTCACCCAGATGGCTCACCTGACGTTTTTCTTTCCTGCAAGGCCGGAATGGGATCAAGTCGTGCACGTGTTTCTGGCGCGCCGGTGGGAAGGCGAACCGGCGGAAAGCGACGAGATGAGGCCGGCCTGGCACAGAGTAAGCGAGATTCCCTTTGCCGGCATGTGGCAGGATGACGCGCATTGGCTGCCGCGCGTGCTGGCCGGGCAACGAGTCAGAGCGTGGTTCACGTTCGGCCCAGATAACGAGACGGTCGCCGAGGCCCGAGTCGAAGAGTGGCGGACTTTCTCCAATTTATAGTACAATAGTGCCTGAGCCAGGGGCAGGAGGACAACAGCCGAGAATCGAGGGTTGTCCATGCTCGTTCGAATCGTCGTGATCATTTCTGCCAACATCGAGTGGCAGGCCATCCGCAGCTTTTTCCCCGCGATTGAGCCGCAAGCGTCTCCGCTGGGTCAATGGTTCGTCGTCGTGCTCGACCTGGGCGGTCGCCGCGAGCCGGTCATCTTTTTCCATGGCGGCTGGGGCAAGATCGCAGCGGCGGCTTCAGCGCAATACGTGCTGGATCGCTGGGCGCCTGCGCTGCTCGTCAACCTCGGCACGTGCGGCGGATTCTGTGGCAAGATTGAAAAAGGCGAGGTGATCCTCGTCGAGCGCACCGTCGTGTATGACATCATCGAGCAGATGGTTGACCCGCAGGAGGCCATCGCTCACTATACGACGGACATTGACTTGTCGTGGCTTGGAGACGACACTCCTCAGGCCGTGCGCCGAACGTTGATCGTGTCCGGAGATCGCGACCTGGTGGCAGACGACATCCCGCGCTTGAAGGCAGACTATGGCGCGGTGGCGGCCGATTGGGAATCGGGCGCGATTGCGTGGGTGGCCGCTCGAAACAACACGCGCTGCCTCATCTTGCGCGGCGTGACCGATCTTGTCGGCTCGGGAGGCGGCGAAGCTTACGATGGAAATGTCCAGGTCTTTGTCGAGGGCGCTGCCAGGATTCTCAAACGACTCGTAGATGCGCTTCCGGCTTGGATCGAAAAATCAAGGCTCGTGTAGCCAAAGAGGTGAAACGGGCCTTGAGTGCGCCTCTGGTATCATCTCAATAATTCGCGGGACTAGACTTCGAAAGTCTCCCCTACTTTTTGAGAAGATACCGCCTCTGAGGCGTTTCCACCCAAGCTGGCCTGAGCCAAAATCAATCTGATGATGGGCACACAAGGGTACCTGGATGAAAAACGTGATCGTCCTGGCGATGCACGGCGCGCCGCCGAATGAGGTTTCGCAGCGCGAGGTGATCGAGCTGGTCGGCCTGCATCAAGCGCTGGAACGTGCGCCTGCTCTTGTGCGGGCGATGCTGGAAAGGCGTTACCGCAGCCTGGATGCCAAAATCCGTGCCTGGCCGCGCACGGTCCAAAACGATCCTTTCTGGGCCGGGTCGCAAGAGTTGGCTGAGCACCTGCGAACGGCGACTGGCTCGGAAGTGATCGTCGGGTTCAACGAGTTCTGCGCTCCCACGCTTGACGACGCGCTCGACCAGGCGGCCAGGCAATCAGACAAGGTTTTTGTCGTCACACCGATGATGACGCGCGGCGGAGAGCACTCTGAAGTTGAAATTCCAGACTCGGTCAAACGCGCGCAGGAACGTCATCCGAACGTTGCGTTCAAGTACGCCTGGCCGCTCGACATCTCGGCCATCGCTCGATTTCTGGCTGAACAGATCGCGCGGCCAGGTTAAAGAGGCGCTGGCGCAAATGGCATTCGCAGTCATCATGTACTTGGACCCGGCCACCGAAGCCGAGGTGCAGGCGCTTTGGGCGTTGCTTTCCGAAAAGCAAATCAGTGCCGTTATAGCGACGATGGGAATACGTCCCCACATCAGCCTGGCCGGTGTCGAGCACCTTGACGCTCAACAAGTTTGTGCGATGCTCAAAACCTTTGCCCCAAGCGCCTCGCCCCTGACGATCAAGTTCGGAGCAGTCGGAACGTTCCCGACCGAGCAAGGAGTTGTCTATCTTGCTCCCATAGTGACATCGGAGCTGCTCCGATTACACGAGGAACTGGGCGTCCGACTGGCTGACCTGGGCCTTTCGTCACACGAATACTATCGCCCCGGCAACTGGATTCCCCATTGCACCGTGGCGATCAACTTGCCGCCGGCAAGTGTTCCAGCCGCCGTGAACATCTGCTGTACAAGTAACCTCTTCCATACGGCCCGGCTGGTCGAAATCGCTCTCGTGGAGTATCTACCGGTTCGAGAGATTTGCGTCTGCCCGCTTGGAGGACCCTAGATGTGGCAACTCGACGAAATTCAACGACCCGCTACCCTGGCCGAAGCCGTGCGGTTGCTTCGGCGGCCCAATGTCAAGACCGCCATCCTGGCGGGCGGGACGGCGCTCGTGCCGCAGGCGAGGCGCGACGTGCAAGCGTTGGTTGACCTGCGCGAGCTAAAGCTCTCGTACATCAAGCGCGAAACCAGCGCGCTGCGTATCGGTGCAACGACGACGCTGGAAGAGCTGGCCACAGCGCCTGATGTGCCGCCCGTGCTGGCGCAGGCTGCACACGCTTCCGCGCCGATCAACGTGCGCAACGCGGCGACCCTCGGCGGCGAGATCGCCAGCGCAGGCTTCAATGCGCCGCTGCCCGTCGTCCTGCTCGCGCTCGATGCCGTACTGGTGATTTATGAGCCGGAAGCGCGGCAATCGCCTATCGCCGCATTCTTGAACTATCGCGACAAGCTCTTGCGCGATGGCGCGCTCATCACCGAAGTCGGCATCCCACTCACCGATGCGCGCATGGCGTTCGAAAAGGTCTCGCGCACGCCCACCGATGCGCCCATCGTGTGCGCGGTCGCCAAGTTGAGGCTTGAGGGCGGCGTGGCGCGTGACGTGCGTGTGGCCGTGGGCGGCGTCGGCCCGCTGCCTGTCCGGCTTGCGCGTGCAGAGCAAACGCTCGAAGGCAAGTCGCTAAGCGAGGCTCTGATCGCTCACGCGGCTGAGGCCGCCGCGCAAGAAGTAAAGCCGCCGAGTGATTTTCTCGCATCGGCCGGGTACCGGCGGGAAATGGTGAAGGTGTTGGTCAGGCGCGCAATGTTGGGATTCTTGTCCTGACACCCTTTGTGAAAGTACAAGAACCAACGAAGGCAATTTGCGCCCTTAACTTCGAGGAGACGGAACATGAAAACACCGCTTCCAGGCTCTAATTTTGCCAAGCTCTATGCCGAACTCGGCCCAGCTAAAGACAGACCAGGCAACCTGCCGCACGAAACGTACGAGAACTTGTGGCATGTGATGCGCCAGCTAAAACATTCCGATTTTTTGTCCGAAGAGCAAGGTAGAATCACTTTAAAGTTTCTAGGCGGCGAGAATGTTTTTGGTGTCATGCCGACTTCCAGCGGCAAATCTTTCACATTTCAGACCGTTGCTCGGGTATCAACTGGCTTGACCATCGTCATTACACCATTGATTGCCCTCGCTAGAGATCAGGTCAAACACTCCCCGGATGGAATGGCACAATGCTACAATTCCGCAATGACGGCAGAGGAAAAGGGGAAAATAAAGCGGTTAATCCGGCAGGGCAAACTCAAGCTGCTCTTTATTTCGCCAGAGCAACTCAAGTCACCCAGCTTTAAAGATATACTCCGCGAAAGCTCACAAAAAGTCCAACGATTTGTGATTGATGAAGCACACTGTGTCATTCAATGGGGGTATGGCTTTCGCGTCAAGTATTTGCACATTGGACGAGAGATCCAAGAGTTTGAGAAACGGCTTGGTGCAGGCAAACAAATCCCTGTACTACTTTTGACTGCTACCGCTACTCCTAACCTCCAACAAGAAATCGCTGATAACCTACAGATCGAGATTCCCCCCGAAAATTTCATCACCAAGGTAGAAGGAGCTGACCGCCCAGAATTGATCATCAGCAAAAAGCAAATGGCACATGACCGAAGAAAACTAGTTTGGATTGCCAAACAACTCAAGCCAGGCGGTGACTTTCATGGTCGGCGCGGCATCATCTTTAGTGCCTTTGCCACAGGCGGTTAGAAAAAAGATGCCTACAACGCTCCAATGATTTGCGAAGAATTGCACAAACGAGGTGTAGAGCGAATAGGCTTTTATCATGGGCAGATGCGGCCTGAGGAGCGTCGTCGAGTCGAGCAAGAGTTTTTGAGTGGTAAACTCCAAGTCCTTGTTGCGACCAAAGCGTTTGGTATGGGCATTGATGTCTCCAAGCTTGGGTTTATCATTCACTTTTATCCGCCCTTGAGCCTTGAGGACTACTGGCAAGAAGCAGGACGCGGCGGACGCGGTATGGATAAAGAAAAGGGTGAGCGTTGTGACTGCGTGGTGCTTTACAGACCTGAAGATACTGAGCATGAACTCCTCAAGAGTTTGAACTTGATATCCGGATTTTCCAAGACCCTGTCCACTTTTGCGGCAGTGGTAAGCGGTGAGCTGTATTGGAATGTCCAAGATCAGCTCTGGAAAGCTCCCACTGGACAACTTTGCAGACTACTTTCAGACTTGAAAAGGCGCGGCGACATTAGACAGTTGCCTGCAATCAAGATAGGCGAAACCAAACTGGTGCACTACAAAATGCTCAAACCCACACAGACAATAATTCAACACATTGAACTATTTTTGAAAGGCGAGAAAAAGAAGAAAGGGAACAAGGGAGTCAGACGTCTTTTGAGCGTTTTGCGTATTCGTGCAGGCCGCAAAGACAGGATCATTCGAGTCAAGCACAGCACTGAAGATAGCCCATTTGGGCTCGACTATTACGACAAAGAACTGAACTGGTTTACTCAGCCTGGAATTGGCGCTTTGGAAATGATAGATAACGAATGGGATCCAGAAACAAGCGAGTATTACTCTCAGTTCCGGATTTTGAAGAACACACTGTCTCATCAGGAAATGAAAGAACTGCAACAAAGAGTTGCGAACTATATGGACGAAAAGAAGTGGAAATTCGAATGCGTCTTGTTTAATTTCTTGGGTATTCTTGGATTTGAACCATCCGGGCCACCCAAATCGGTGATACTGTACTATCTTGGATTGCAGGACGAACTATGACGCCATGTTAAACTTGCTACTTTGGCGCTATCTGCATTGGTCTTACAACAAATAAATCCACTCTGGACGAGGTCGAACCATGAAACTGACGATCAATAGTGAATCCAAATCGTTTGACGTTTCACCGCGTGACCGCCTGCTCGACGTGCTGCGCACCGCAGGCTATTTCGGCGTCAAGCACGGCTGCGACGACGGCTCGTACCGAACACCACAACCGATTTCTTCAATTGTTGTCTGAAGCAGAATCTTGGCGCAAGTGCGCCAATAGCTCTTGTGGCAAGAAGCAGGGAATGAAGTCAGCGACATCCTGAAAGTGAGTATCGTAGGTGACGATCGCGCCGCAGTGGTGAATCAAAGCAGAGATAACGTGAGGTTGATCCGAGGCGTCACGGATGGCAAGTCTCTTGCCATGCAGCAATCTTTCCATCCGGTTGAGCAAAGGAACAAGGCCCAATTCGTTGCCAAAAAGCTGATGGATCGCCAGACGAGAAACCGTAGCCGCCATTTCTGGCGGAAAGTTGTCAGCGCAATAAGCGCAGACTTCTTGCACCGTGTACAGCGAGACAATTGCTTCCAGCTCTCCAGCGTTGATAGCGTCAAAGAGGCGGACAGTTTGCTCAAACCGCTCCGCCTCCTTGTCGCGGCCAAAAAGCCAGACGTTTGCAACCGAGGTGTCGAGATAGATCTTCATACCTTTTCAGGCGACTGAGATCGTGGCATGAGGACAAATTCAGTCGTGCCTTGCTGAATCAAGTCCACCAGGAGATCGGAAAAAAACAAAGCGATGACGGCAACGCCCTGGTCTTCCAGCAAAGTGCGGCTCTTTTGCTTGGCTTTTTCAGTCGCCGCCAGGATGTCATCCGTCTGCATATATTTCAGATAATCGTCCAGCGTTTTCATCGCGTTCACCTCTGGCAATAGCCTATCACAGCTTGGTCAATCAGTCAATATCCAGATGGAGACAAATCGGAGAACCAAAATGAAACTCTCACTGAACGTCAATGGCAATCACCTCGAAATTGAAGCTTCTGCCAACTTTCGCCTGCTCGATGTGTTGCGCCGCGAGGGTTATTTCGGCGTCAAGCACGGCTGCGACGATGGCACGTGCGGCGCGTGCGCTGTGCTGATCGCGCCCGACGCCAAGACGCCCGGCAAAATAGTCAACTCGTGCACCCTGCTCGCCGCGCAACTGGACGGCATGTTCATCACGACCATCGAAGGCTTGGGCGGCGTGCAACAGCACGGCTGGAAAGGCACTGAGCCGCTTCACGCGCTGCAACAGGCGTTTGTCAAGACCGGCGCGATCCAGTGCGGCTATTGTACGCCCGCACAAATCCTGGCTGCCAAGGCTCTGCTCGACCGCGAGCCTAACCCGACCGAAGCGCAGGTGCGCGATGCGCTGGCCGGCGTGTTGTGCCGGTGCACGGGATACGTCAAACCGGTCGAAGCTGTGCTGCAAGCCGCAGCAAATATCAAATTTCAAATTTCAAATTTCAAATCGGAAATCGAACCTCCGACTTCCGACCTTGAATCTCCCATCTCTAATCTCCAATCTCCCGACAACGGCGAAACACTAACGCAAATGCGGGTACTGCCCAAACTGATCGTCGCGCCAACGCAGACTGAAACGCACGTCGTGGGCAAACCGGAAATCAAGGTGGATGCAGTCAAGCTGGTGCAGGGCAAGCCTGCCTTTACAGACGACATCGAGCTGCGCGGGATGCTGTATGCCAAGATTCTCCATTCGCCTGTGGCGCATGCGCGCATCAAGCGCATTGACGCCAGCCAGGCGCGTGCGCTGCCGGGCGTGGCGGCCGTGCTGACGTGGCA
>CAYGWJ010000042.1:0-11507 GCA_964353405.1 uncultured Anaerolineae bacterium | reverse complement strand
CGTCGAGCAGATGGCGCACGTGAGCGTCAAGAACTATAACAACGCATCCTATAATACTTATGCGCAAAAGAGCCAGCGCATCTCGATTCAAGATGTGCGCAACTCGCCGATGGTCGCCTGGCCGTTGACGCGGCTCGATATCTGCGTGATGAGTGATGGTGCGGCGGTGACCATCCTTGCCAGCGAAGAAGGCTTGAGGAAATTGGAGCAGGCCGGCGCGAAGGTGGCGCGCCCGCTCGTCAGGGTGACGGGCATCGGGCGCGGCACGGACGCCATGCGCATGGCCGACCGGCCTCACCAATCGTATGACGATTTTATGCGCTACAACGCGCTGCCGCACGAAGCCGGCAGCGACGAGACCAAAGCGTATTACAAGCAACTGTGGGACAAGGGCTTTCGCTATCCGGGCGTTCACTCGTTCCGCGCCGGGCGCATGGCGGGCAGGGAAGCCTACAAGATGGCCAAGATCAGCGACCCGCTGCACGAGATTGACTTTGTCGAACTGCACGACGCGTACACCTCGTCCGAGATTCAGACGTACGAGGACATGGGCCTGTGCCGCTATGGCGAAGGCGGACCGTTCGCCGCGTCGGGCAAAGCCTTTATGCCGGGCGTTGACTATGGCTTGAACCTGCCAGAGAAACCGATTTGCCCGGTCAATCCTTCGGGCGGATTGATCGCGTGCGGGCATCCCGTCGGCGCGACGGGCTTGATGCAGGGCGTGTTTGCCATCTGGCAATTGCAGGGGACGATTGACAGGCATTTCAAGAGCCCTGTGCTGCAAATCAAGAATGCCAGGCGCGGCGCGATTCACAGCCACGCCGGAACCGGGACGTACGTGACGGTCAGCATCTTGGAGCGGGAAGGATAGGAGGACTGTAATGGCTAACGAAAACGAAACCAAGGTCGAAGAGACACTGGAGGGAACGATTCTCTACAATGTTCCCTTCCCCAAGCAACTGGACGAGGAAGCGCTGGCGTTCCTCAAAAAGATGTCGCCGATACTGGTCAAGTCCCCGTATCAGGTCAACTACCTGCACAGCTACGGGCAGGACAGCCCGTTCTTTGCCGGGCTGGCAAACAAAGTTTTCCTGGGCAGCCGCGAGCCTGACACGGGTTACACGTACGCCAATCCGCGCGGGCACGACATGTTCACCGGCGAGGAAACCAAGTGGGTGCGCTTGCCCGATGAAGGCACGATTCACGCGTTCACGGTCTGCCACTTTGGCTCGGAAGCGTTCCTGCCGCAATGCCCCTACGTGCTGATCCTGGTCGAGTTCGAAGGAGCGAACACGCTCTTCCTCAGCCGCTTGATCGGCGTTGATCCCGCCCGGGCCAGCCTCGATTGGATTGGCATGAAGGTCAAGGCCAAGTATCTGCGCAATAGCAAGTTCCAACCGACCGACGTGTATTTTGTCCCGGCTGAATCCGAGTGAGCTTCTCGCCGCAGAGACGCAGAGTTCTACACGCCCTGCGTCTTTGCGGTAAAATCTTTTGGTGTGACTTGCGCGCGCGGGGATCGTGTATTTCAAACCCGTCGGATCATCGCCTGCGCAACACGCAATGCGGGGCATCTGTTTCGTATTGCGTGTTGTGCCTGAGCCGCGAATTGTGCGCCAGTGGTGCTGCATTTGCTGATGGTGAAGAATTCGGGGTAGAGGGATGCCAACGGGCGAAGTGGGCTAGACAATCTGACAAAGATTCAATATCTTTGCGCTGTGATGGGTAACGAGCGTGAGGATGGCGCGAGGCTCCGAATGAAGTGGATGAGTTGATCGCGTTGGTGAACTGACTGGTGTGTGGGATGTGGGTGGCGCGGAATTGTGATGAGACTATCTATTTTGCTGGCCCACATTCATCTGACGGACGATCTCGCCAGTGACGCGCTCTGCCAGTTGAAGCGCACGAAGACCGTCACTGCCTGGCACTTGAGTGGGACACTGGTTGCGCACACAGTCCACAAAGTGACGCAGTTCCAGCATCAGAGGCTCGGACATCGGGACGTAAATGCGTTCAATCAGACTCTCCTGACGATATTTGGTGGTCGAATGGTTATCAAGATATTGAGGAAAAGTCCGGCGGTGAATGAGCACCGACTTGTTGAGCAAATCAGCTTCGATGTAGGCGCCCACTGCCGTGACTTCAACGGCTCGGACTTTTTGTTCTGTGACCCGTGAGGCAGTCAAGGTGGCAGTGGGACCATCTCTAAAAGAGAGAGTAGCCGTGGCGTAATCTATGGCATGAGTGTGAATAGAACGCCCTGAGGCACTGATCCCTTCGATATCCAGGCCAACTGCATTCACGACCAGATCGAGATCATGGATCATCAGGTCCCGAATGACATCGACGTCGGTGTTGCTGGTGTCAAAGGAGCTGAGCCTGCGCACGTTGATGCCGATGAGGCGCATCCCTTCAGTGACGTGCTTGAGTTCGATGAAAGCTGGATTGAAACGCTCGATGAGACCGACCTGCAGCACCACCCTTTGGTTGTCCGCTATTTGGATCAATTGCTGGGCCTGTTGGACGGTCTCGGCGATAGGCTTTTCCACCATGACATGCAGCCCCCCCTCCAGACACTCGACCGCCAGAGTAAAGTGCGCTGGCGTAGACGCGGCGATGATGGCAGCGTCCAGTTGGGGAAGCAAGGCCTTGTAATCGGAAAAGTAAGCGGTTTCGTACCGCTCTGCGACCTGGCGTCCACGTTCCTCGTTCAGATCGGCTACGCCAACCAGTTCGACGCCAGGCAGGTTCGCACAAACACGGCAGTGTCGCTCGCCCATTACGCCTGTGCCAATGACACCTACTCGTATCATATTCATGGTAATTCTCCTGAAGGTGCAAGAGTGATCAAACTTGAATTGTGATGATCACGCTGGCGCGCTAAAGCTGCTAACGAGCACAATGATGCGATCCAGGTCAAATTGGGAAAGGTAAGGTGTGAGCCTTTGGACAGAGCGCCCAAGAGATATTAAGGACTATAAGAACCGGCGATAGAGCCGATACCCGACCTGGCTGAGCTGGAGGCGCAGTCTGGAATGAACGTAGACATTACGCCCGAACTCGACTAGCTCACCACCGAATTTGGCCTTGAACTTGCGTGGGCCATAATCCTCATCTGGCTTGCCGGCACCGCCAAAGTCAAATATCGAAAAACTGTGTTCCCTGCCCCACTGTAAAGTGTGCCAGATGAGCAATTCCATGGGAGAATAGGAAGAGAAGGAACGATCAGTGCCGGCGTACCAGTCAATGATCCTCCCTTTATGCATCAAAAGTAGACAGGCGCCGATATAATCGCCATTCGCGCGAGCCAAAAATATCTTGAACATTCCCCGCGGGGTGAGTAGATCGAAAGCCGCTTTGAATAGACTGAGACTCGCCAAGGGAACTTGAGCGCGAGAGTATACCTTTTGCAGCAGTTGGTAGGCAATGTCTACCTGTTGCTGGTCGGTTGCCTCTTCGATGATTGTGCCTTTGTTGCGCGACGTACGCACACTCTGCTGACCGCTCTTGCTGATCTTGCGCCAAATCATTTCTTCGGGCTGGTTCAGGTCAATCGAAAAGTTCAAGTGTTTCTCGTAAGCAAAGCCGCACTCATTCAGCACTGGTTGTATATCACTCAAGTCGGCAAGATTGCGCAACTCGGTAAATAGAGCGCCTCTCTTTGTCTCTCCTTGATAAGTCCGCAGCAACATTGCCAACGCTTCTTTGCCCTCATGGCCGGGGATGCTCAAGACACTGCCGTAGGCTACAGCACGAGTGGTGAGCTGGCGCAACAGACCATCCATGAGCGTAACCTGTACCGGCAGCAGGAGGGCCAATGGGAAGTTGTGGCCATCAACGGCAGCCCACAAGGTCGGTTGATATCCCTGAACTCGCGCGAACACCTGAAACATCTCGCGAGTATGGAAAATGTTACTCTGGGGGTGTTCCCCTACAAATTGGCGCCAATTTTCTTCTGGCAAAATATCCACTACGGTTATACTCACGATACTCTATCTCCAAAAGATGCAGTTTCGTCGCCCCAAGGGATCGGGACCTAAGCCAATTGGCAATATCTGGACTTAGTGCAACGATGAAAATCAACGCTTGCACTAAACTGTGTATCCCAGGCCATCAACCATTCTTTGATTCATCTCATTTTTCATTTCTGGCGTTACACCCTTGATCAAGGTGTACCTTTCATCAAAGCAGGGTGAATGTTCCATCTGTTCTTTGTGTTTCTTCAAAAAGCTTTCCAGGGTACAAAGTATTCTTGCTGGACTGCCCGCCGCAACAACGTTATCGGGTATGTCCCGATCTACCAGACTTGCAGCGCCAATGATCGTATTCGAACCTATTGTCACATGGGGCAAAACAATCGTCCCAGCTCCTACGAAGACATTATCGCCGATTTTGACTTTTCCAACACGGGTATACCCCAGATGCTTTTTGGTGCTAGCGTCATGAGCAAGGATGTACACGTTCGGAGCAAAAGTGACATTATTGCCGATCTCTATGTGCCAACAATGAGGTGGATCAATAATGACCCCAGGCCCGATATTACAATTGTCACCGATCTTGAGTCCCCTCTTGACGAGAGCCTTCAGCGTCACTTGTCCACCAAGAGTCATTTCTCCCTTGATTCTCAAAAGGATTCGTTCAATCTTCTCTCGGAACATTTGCTGCTCCTGGTTTTGCGATTATGACTGTTTTGTAGGATCGGATGCGGTTCCAATTGAGCCAGCTATTGTCGTTCATAGTTCGGGCGCTGAAGCAATTCTCCGGCTGCGTTCAAAAGATTGATGCTCTCGCAGTGCCTCAACCTATTCGTACCATTTTCCTATTGCTGTACAACGGACCAAGTGATATGATGGGGTCAGAGTTTTCTCGGCATCCAACTGCAGACATAAACCTCTATTGTGCTGGATTGGACTTTGGACAAACTTATGACAAGCGAGTAATGGCGCTTGCTGGGCTTGGGCCGCAGGAGCGGATTATTTGGCAGTTTCGGAATGTCGCCAAGCTGCTCAAACGCCCGAATAATTCCACCAGCGTGGCGAAAAGGCTTTTGTGATGGCAAATTGCTTGCCACGCGTTGTCCAAAGTCCAAGCTGGAAACGCCCTGTATCATTTCACCTCCCGACGAGACGCAAACCATAGTCCCATAAAGTCAGGGCGTCTATGTCGCCGGTGATGGACAGGGCGCTGCGGGCCCCATTCGGCCAGCGGCCCAGCCGCACCAGGGGAGTCTCAGTCTCTTCGAGCCGGGCCAATAATGCCCGCTCGTCCCGCGCCGTAAAAGCGGTCTGATCAATGCATATGGAGTGGCAGCAAGCGTCGGCCGCTGTCTCGACCAAATACCCTTGTTGCCACAAGAAGTTGAACAGCTTGGTCGAGCTACGGGCAGTCATGCCGATCCAGGGCCGTCTGTCGGCTTGCACTGTGAATGAGAGAGCATCAACCCGCCGATAAC
The DNA here is from genome assembly GCA_964353405.1 of uncultured Anaerolineae bacterium. Classification (GTDB taxonomy): domain Bacteria; phylum Chloroflexota; class Anaerolineae; order Fen-1058; family Fen-1058; genus JBGLNJ01. The sequence goes on along the minus strand of CAYGWJ010000042.1, from coordinate 6,055 downwards.
CACCCAGCCAGGGCCTGGTGGGCGCTTCTACTTGAACGGCACGGGCCAAGATAGTCAGGCTGGCGGGGCCTTTTACAGCGATCCGGAACTGCCCATCACCCGTATCGGCCATCTCGCAAGTAACGGCAGCGCGAGCGCGCCACCAAGCAGCGATTTCGTCGAGGCGCGCGATCCAAACGGAAGGCGTGAGCTGGCAAGCTTCACCCAGAACGGCAGCCAGAGGTTCTCGACAGATGGCTATACGCTCGGGGTGCAACCCCAGTGTAAATAGTTCGCCCAATTCATAGGTGCGGCGCAAGATAGCCAACCAGGGAGCACTCATTTGATCAGGGGTTTTCAGAGCCAGGCGCTCCACCAGCGCCTCGTCATCCGGCAGGCTATAGGGCATGCACACCAGGTTTTCTTCAAGGCTGGGCAGAGAGGGATAGTCACTGGCAGATAGCGCTTTATAAAAGCCTAAAACGTGCCGATAGGCGGATGTATCGGCGCCATCTAGCACGTCCCAGGCAAGCGCTTGGCTGTTATCATAGGTAAAGCCTTGCTGCTGGAGCGCTGCCAGCGTGTCAGGATTCCGGCGCAAATATGGGCCGCGAAATCCCTGTGCCCGAATGCCCGAGCGGACCATAACCTGCCGGGCTAGCGTCAAGTGCGCCAACTGATCGGCCCGAGATAGTTGAGAGTGGTCCAGGTGGCGGTAACCATGGACTGCAAATTCGATGCCCTGAGCATGATACTTGCCAATGAGGCGTGGATGGCGTTGCAGGGCTACGAGGGTGATGGGAAAGGTGGCACTGCATCCGAACCGATCCAGAATGAGAACGAACTGTGCTAATGCGCGTTCCATCTTGCCCGGTGTTGCCCCATAGCGTCTAGCGATGCTCGTGGCGCGCCGCAGAAAGTTGAGTGGTCCTTTGCCCTTGATCGCGACAGAAATTGGATTCATAGTGACAAATGCAAGAGTTATTCTAACAATGCGCGATACACGGATAGATAGGTCTCTTTTTGCTTCTCCCACTTGTATTGATCGTATAGCTTTTGAGAATTGCCAATCAACACCTGCCGTTTATCTGGCTGCTGAAATAGTTCAAGGATAGCGCAGGCCAGGTCGTCAGGGTCGCCCGGCGCAAAGAAACACAGGCTGTCTTCATCAAAATAGGCTTGCACGGCCTGAAGGCGCGAGGCAATGACGGGTTTGCCAAAGGCCATGTAATCGTACATCTTGCCGGTATGAACCAAATGTGAATAGGGGGAAGCCTTTTGAGCGACAATGCCAACGTCAGCCTGGCCCAGTTCTGCGATCAGTTGGTCCAGCGAGACGTAGCCCAGATACTGCACGCGATCCTGCAATCCCAAAGCCTCTATTTGGGCCAGGAACGCGTCACGGTAACCGCCGTCACCCGTAATCCGCAGTCGAAGGCCGGGAATGGATGATCGAATGGCGGCCATAGCCTGTAGCATGGTATCGTGACCATACCGTTCTTCGATAGCGCCGTGACAGATCAGGGTAAAGCCATCGCCGTTTGACGGCGCCGAACGTGGAGACACCCGTCCAAAAAGACATGCATCGGGCACATTGAGGACCACTGTGATTTTGTCGGGGTCAGCGCCTCGGGATACCAGTCTTTCTTTTAGAGACTGCGTTACGGTAAACGCAGTATGCGCATACCGCAGGCTCCACTGCTCGCTGAGCTTTAACAGTGTGATGGTGAGGGGCGACTTGAATTTGGTCGCCCACAGTTCTGGCATCGGCTCGTAGACTTGTAAAGTGACTTTGGCCCCTAACAGTCGAGGAATAAGGGTAGCGAACACCAAAAAATCCGGCATGGTGTTCACTTGTATCACAGTAAAGGGGCGGCGCAGATGCAGAGCCGTGAGACTGGAGGCAGCGAGGAAAAAGAAGGCCAGGTACTCTAACAGGTTGCGGCCGGCCCCTCGTTTTTTCCGTTCAAGGGGTAAACGGTGAATATGGATGCCGTCAATGACTTCTTCCGCCGGTTCGTTTCCGCGCAGACAGAAAATGTCTACGTCAAAGCCAATACTCTGTAGGGCAGCCGCCTCGCGACGGACTAGCATGTCCTGGGGGTAATAGTTCAGTCTGACAATGGCAGCTCGTTGGGTCAAGGCTTTTCGCTCCAAATATGACAAGAAATATGCTCATCAGGCAGACAGGCTCAAATGGGCCCGCCTGGAAAGACCAAAATATGTTGGAAAGGATCAGAGCTATGAGTAAGCAGCAGTCGTGTGCCCAAGTCTCAATCTCTACTCGCCGTGATAGCTTGGATGTCCACCTTCAGCACTCGAACAGGAAGAAATTTCTCCGCTGGTCTTGGGTCGCAAGTTGTGTGCTGATCTTCCAGATTATGGTTTTGCTGTCTAGTTCCAAGAACACTGGAGTGCCGCCCGCGCTCGGCAACTGGGACGGATCGAGAACAAGTACTTTGAGAGCATCTGGCAGCTTTACTACGTTCTTGCCACTCGTACTGCAAACTGGAACCTGGCGACCTTTTTCAGATGCCAGCCCGTGGAACATTCCGATCCCGGCGAATCCTGAGATAGATCCAAACTCTCCCGCGATGATCGCCGACCTCCAGAAATCGTGGAGCCCGGTATTCTGGACCAATGTCTACACCTACACCGTGCCCGTTTGGAAAGCCAACAGCTCAACGCCCAAATACAAAGTTACCTGTACAGACGGGTATTGTGGCCCTGACTTTGACCAGGTACCTATTCCTAATGAGGCTGTCCCTGATCCAGGCAGCGATGCCCATATGCTGATCCTCGATATGGAACAGCACAAGTCGTGGGATATGTGGAACACACAAAAGCTGCCAGATGGATCTTGGAAAGCCGGGTACGGCACGACATTTGACCTGACCGGAAGCGGTGTGAGACCCTATGGTTCAGGAAGTGCGCGCGGGTCAGGTTTTCCACTGGCGGCGGGCCTGATTTTTGCAGACGACGTCAAAGCCGGGCATATCCGGCATGCACTCGTCATGGCTTACGACTGGCCACGCGGCTGTCTGGTATACCCACCCGCCAGCACCAATTGCGGCCTCAGCACGGACCCGAACTCGATCCCGATTGGCGCTCACTTGCAGCTAGATCCGTCACTCAACCTGGATACGCTTGGTCTAAGCCCAGGCGCCAAAGTAGTGGCTCGAGCAATGCAGGAATATGGGCTCTATGTCGGCGACAACGGCTGGGGCCTTTCCCTGTACGCCGAGTCTTTCTATGGAAAACCCACAAACCCTTGGAAGGGCCTCCTGAAGGAGAACGACCTTGTCAAAATTCCGATTGGCAGATTGCGCGTGCTCAAACTAGGCGAGTTAAGGTGTGATCCCATGCTATCCAGGTAGGGCGAGATCGCCGTACTTGTGCATCAGGTAACTCGATGAGTTGCTAAAGCCTCGACTCCAATGCTTACCAACAGATACCCTGGTAGCGATCGGCGCAAGGCTGGTGGTCTTTCGTGATACGTACCAGATCAATCATCACCTGGTCATCTCGTAATCTTGGCAAGACATCCTTGAACTCGCGAGATTTATTGCCGACTACAATCACGTCGCTGTTGTCTAAAACCGCGTCAATCGAGTCCGACATCAGGGAAGCAATGTGTGGAATCTCTTGCTCAATGTAGGCACGGTTGGCGCCCTGCAAATTTGCCAGAGAAACGTTTCTGTCATAGACCTTTACCTGGTAGCCTTTACCGATCAAATACTCGATCAGCGCTACAATGGGGCTTTCCCGCAAGTCGTCTGTGCCGGCTTTGAAGCTGAATCCCAATACTCCTACTCGCTTACGGCCCGTTCGTTCCACCATTCGGCACGCGACGTCAATCTGTTGGCGGTTGCTGAGCAGGATGGATTCCAAGACCAAGGGATTCACATCCAAATGGCGGCTGTGGTACAGCAGAGCCCGCACATCCTTGGGCAGGCAAGAGCCACCGAACGCAAACCCTGGCTTTAGATAATAGGACGAAAGATTGAGTTTGGTGTCCTGGCAAAAGATTTCCATCACCTGATGGCTATCAATATCCTGTTGCTTACAGATGTTGCCGATCTCGTTGGCAAATGATACCTTGAGAGCATGAAAAGCGTTGTTGGCATACTTGACCATCTCGGCAATCTTGAGGGGAACGACCGTTACAGGTGCATTGAGCATCGAATACAGCTCAGCCACCACGGCGGCGGCTCTCTCATCATCGCTGCCGATCACCGTAAAGGGCGGATCATAAAAGTCGCGAATGGAACTCCCCTCGCGCAGGAACTCTGGGTTAAAGCAGACGCCAAAATCGTGTCCCGCCTTCTTGCCTGATGTTTGCTCCAGGAGGGGAATCACTACCTCTTCGGTGCTGCCAGGCAGCATGGTGCTGCGGGCTACCACAACGTGGTAGCCATCCTTGTTCCGTAAAGCCTGGCCAATCTCGCCGCAGACACGTCTGACATAGTTCAAATTCAGACTTCCATTTGGATGACTGGGCGTGCCGACACAAATGATCGAGAGATGGCTTTCGGCCACAGCCTGGGCTGCGTTTGTTGTGGCTCGTATCTGTCCCCTGTCAACACCCTGGCGTACCAGGTCGGCTAGACCTTCTTCAATGATCGGGCTGTGACCTGCATTGATCATGTCCACTTTGGTGGGATTGACATCCACACCGATAACCTCGTGTCCGCTCTGGGCAAGACAAGCCATTGAGACAGAGCCGACGTACCCAAGCCCGAATATGCTGATGGTAGACAATCTCTAATCCTTTCGCGGATGCTAGAACCATCTCGCCGTGGAATGCCAGTCCCTAAACGTGCTCGGGCATGTCTGGCGCTGCGCTGTGCTGCCTCTGGCGGCTGGCTGGCGTAGTCAAGATCAAGTTCTCCAACTGTGTTAGAATTTCTTCCCACTGCTGTCGCCGCTCGCGCTGGAGATTCACAACATCGTTGGACAATTGTTGGTGAAGGTCACGAGCTTGTAACACGCCAGATCGGATACCCTCAACAGTGTTGTCTACATGTACCGTGCCCATATGAAACGTCTGGCGCAACACCGGCCAATCCGAAGTGACGATGGGTTGGCCCAGCCAGACCGCCTCACAGGCGCCACGCTGCATGGTGTGATCTTCTTTGGTGAGCGCCATCACAGTCTGCACTGAGCGCAATAGGCCATAGTACTCGTCATCGGGCAGAAAGCCCGTCAGGTGCAGGTTCGGAGGCAGATCAGCCGGCAGCCGCTTAAAGCCTTGCACCGGATCGCCAGTGACGTAAAAGCCGACGCTCGGCAGGCTCTTGGCTACCTGAACCACTTTATCCAGAGGCTCATCCGGAGCAAATGAACTCACCATCGCTATGTTGAAGGGATGCTCAAGTGGGTAAGGTTTGCCAGCCGGGAACTCGCTGGGAACATCAACAATGATTTGGCTCTTGGCTCCCCATCCTTTCACGATCTGGCAAAGGTGCTCATTCGTCACCAGCGTGGTCAGCGCCTGACGTGACAGGAAGCGATGCAGGGGTAACGACCATTGCCAGATGGGGCTCTGTAATGCGTCCGTGTGCGAGTCAATGATCAGGCCGGCGCCGGTGATGACGCAATAAAGCCAGGCGAACAGCGGCGCAAAGATGGGAGGATTCTGGACAAATACCACCTTGGGCCGCTCGCGGAGTAAGGTGACCAGCGTCAGGACCGCCTGGATGACATAGCGTATCGGCGCCAGATAGAGCTTCATCTTGAGGACATAGACCCGCCGCAGGGGAATGCCGAGTTTGCGGGCCATCAACTCGCTGCGCCGAGTGTGGCCGGGCGACGACCAGGCCAGAAACAGGGCGGGAAGAGTGTGGTCCGGGGACAGGTCTTGTTTTGGGCGTTCTTTACTTTGGTTGGCAGCAACAGTCATCCTTGACACTCCTATGCAGATAGAAATCGTAACCTAGTACCCGACCACAAAAGTTTTGATATGTTCGATGCACTAGCCGATCTGACATTTCGAGATCGCGAATGACAAATCATTGCGGCGTCTGTTTATCGCCCTGCTGCCGGTGAACCAAAAGCCGCCATGGAGTTTCGGGGA
>CAYGWJ010000041.1:0-5295 GCA_964353405.1 uncultured Anaerolineae bacterium | reverse complement strand
GAAGGCTGTGGCAAGAAAGTGCTCGCCCTGCCCATCGTCAATCGGCTCGACCAGCTTGCCGTTTTGCGAAAGGATGGCGCGGGCGGCTGGCACGCCGCCCGCGACCAGATAGTTGATCCAATTGACTTCACCCTGAATCATCGGGATGCTGCGGCGCAGGCTGTGCCCGACGCGCAGGATGTAATCGCCGTCATCTCGCTCGAACTCGTACATGAAACTCTCAAAGCCATCCAGCAGATGGATTCGATCTTGTGCGATGCCGTACCGCTGCATCGCCTGGCGCAAGATGTCGTCGTTGTAGCGTGACTTTATTAAATGTTCCATGGTCAGCTCGCAGGTTTTTCAAAGCTGATCAAGCGCTTGACGGGACAAAAGCCCAGCCGCTCATATAGCTTGAGCGCGCCGGTCAGATTCTCCGTGTCTACGCCCAGCATGGCAGTGTCCAGGCCATCGGCTTGAAAGGCGCGCATCGAAGCGCATAGCAGCGCCGAAGCGACGCCGCGTTTGCGCCACGCGCGCCTCACGCCCAGGTCTTGAATCCAGCCCACGCGAGTGCCCTGGCGCTCGTTCGTCTCGCGGTTGACGACGTTGAGACAAATTCCGGCAACTTTATCTCCGTCCATGGCGATGAACGACAGGTCGGCGCGAAAGTCCGAACGGCTCATGAAAAACATTTGCCAATCTTCCTCGCTGACCGACTCGAAACTCCAGTGGTCGGCAAAGGATTCGTTGAGCGCCTGTCTTGCTCCTGCGCCCAACTCGGGACTGAACGCGCGCAGCGTGATGCCGCCTGGCGCGCATTCGTCCGGGATCGGCTGGCCCAGGTCGCGGCGCATCCGGTAAAAGAAGCGCACCGGGCGAAAGGCGCGTCCCTCGAGTAAAGTGATCCGCTCTTGCAGGCCAGCCTGTACGCTCGAGCGCACGACGCGCGGCAGATGGGGCGGCATCTCGTTCAGCCTGGCGCGGCCCCGCGCTTCCATCCAGTCAAAGATAAAATCCGCCAGCCCATTGCCGCGATGAGCGGGGTGAACCTCGCCCCATAGAAAGGCGCGGCACTCGTCTAGCGGCTGAGGATTGAGAAACACGCGCGCCCAGGCGGCGATTTGTCCATCCGCCGTGAACGCCGCCATCGAGTCCGTCTCTGCGTTCGACCACGGATCGTCAAACTGCGTTGCCATGTCCTGAAGCGTCAGAAGCATGTCGCGGTTCTCGGCTTGATCCACGGCGAGCAGCATTTGATACAGTGCGGGCACGTCCTCGCGGCGACAGGGCCGCCAGGTATACTCGTCTAGATGCAAATCTTGTGGAATGTTCAGTTGGGTCGTCATGTCAGTTTCCTTTCAAACAGGGCCGACCCGCGATATTCGGGATGCTGCGGGCGCAGGTCCAGCCCGGCTCTGATATAGTATTGCTTGAGCAGCGCGTTTTCATTCATGCAGTCGAGGCGCAGGAACTTTTCGTCTCGCCGGCGCGCCTCGTCGCCGGCCCAATTCAGCATCGCCTGTCCGATGCCTTGCCCTTTGAGTTTGCGATTGACGGCAAAGGCATGCACATACAACGCCGTGCCGTCATCGTCCCAGTGATGGTCACGTCCATTGAGCTTGAACACTCCGGCGACCTCGTCCTGCAACAGGGCGAGATACAGCTCGCCCGAAGCAACCATTTCTTGTATCTCCTCTTTGGCCGGCTCGCCTTCCCATTGATCGGCGATGCCGCGCTCATCGTGCAACCATCGGCACACGTCGCAATAGAGTTGATAGACCGGCTCGACGTCATCCGGCGTTGCCAGTCTAAAGATCAACTTGTTATCCAGCATAGATGACCTTTCGCCTCTCGCTCATCGCCCGGCGATACGCCATACGCGATAAGCCATTTGCCATCATTCCAGCGGCTTGCGATAAATTGAGAATCGCTTGGCGGCGCGAAAGCCCACGCTTTCATACACGCTCAGCGCGCCGGTCAAGTTCTCCGTGTCCACGCCCAGGATAGCCTGCGTCAGCCCGCGGTCTTTGAATAACTGAAGGCACTGCGTTATCAATCCGCGCGCCAGCCCGCGCCGTCGCCAGGGCCGTCGCACACAGACATCTTCAACCCAGCCGCGCTTGAGATTGTGCGCGGCATTTTCCGCCAGGTTGATTTGCCCCAAAACCATTCCGGCCACCTGGTCTCCATCCCAGGCCACTCGCCAGAGGCTGGGATCAAACTTGGAATCTCCCAGCCACCGCTCATAGTCCTCTTCCGTTTGGGGAACATAGCCCCAGTGATCGCGAAAGGCTTCGTTCATCGCATTCCAGATAGCCCGGTAGTGCTTGGGCCGGACCGGTCGAACCTGGAGCCCTTCGGGCAGCGGCAGCTCGGGAATATCGTCCCGAGTCTCCCGCACCATCAGATAGTCGTGTCGAACAGCCTGGTAGCCTTCGCTGAGCAGCAAAGCTTCCGCGCCATGCTGGGTATCGGCGGCTTCGGATTGGAAAAAGCGCGGGCCATTGACCGGGTGTTGGGCTGCGATTTCCCGCAGGCGGCGTTCGCTGTGATGCAGCATGGCGCGGCCAATCCCTTTGAGTCGCCACTCGGGCAAAAGAAAACCCAAGTGGACATAGATCCAGTTGCCTTCGTTTTCCACACGCCAAGACACGCGTTTGTAACCGATCACTTTGCCATCTACTTGTGCGCAGAGCAAATCCCGGTAGGGGTCGCAGTTGACCAGGTGAGCATAGTTGTTGGCGAGGTCTGTGATTGTATCTACCTCGTCGATTTGATCGGCCTCCTTGCTGCCTCTCAGGATGGCAACCATCGCCGGATAGTCGGACTCGCCCCGGAATGGGCGAAAAGTCAGACCCGGTATCGCCGGAGCGTCCGGCAGGCAAACAAGATTCGGCGTTGCTGATAACGTTGTGAGTTCATAGGTAGTCATTGTGCCTGTTTCTCCAATTCACTTATCGCGTACGATACGCGATAAGCGATAAGCGATATGCGATTAGCCATTAGCCATTCCGATGCAGCTTGCCCGTTCGCTTGGCGTACTGTTCGGCCCAGTAAAAGATGCGCATCCCCGCCGGGATCGTGAGCGCGCCAATGACCAAAAGCGGCCAGAGATACGGCCAGAGCGTGAGCGTGGGCGCGCCTTTCACCAGCGAGTCGCGGACGCCATACAGCACGTAGGTCGCCGGCGAAAGCCTGGACAACGCCTGCAGCCAACCGGGCAGCACCTCGACCGGATAGTACACGCCCGATACGAGCAGCAGCAGCGCGATGATGACGTGCGTCATCTGCGAGCCGCGTTCCGGGAACAGCAGCGGCAGCACCGCGCCGACGACGCTGATCCCGATGAACGAGAAACTGCCCGCGATCAGCATCACCGTCGCGCCGGCCAAGTTGGCGTTCGCCAGGTTCAGGTTAAAGAACAGCGCGGTCGCCCCCAGGATCACGGCGGTGTGGATCAGGCTGTAGACGACGGCGAACGACGTCTGCCCCAGCATATGCGTGATGCGCTGGATGGGCGCCATCAGCGTGTACTCGATCGTGCCTTCCCACCGCTCGATGCCGATCACATCCGTGACCCAGTAAAAGATCACGGTCAGGTAACGCCAGACGATCGTGCCGATGGCGAGATACAAGACGAGAAAGTGGCTGTCCACGCCCGACCCGCCGAGCTTTTCCATTCCCATACCGATATAGCTCACCGACAGCGAGTTGACGATCGAGTAGACGAGCCAAACGACTTCCCAGGCCCAATAGCGTTTGACGATGTTGAAATTGCGTTCGATGAAAGCGTAACTGGCTTTCAGTTCATACATTGCAGCAGACATGGCATGACTCCGTATAGTGTACTGCGTATTGCGTGACCTACCACGGCGGACCGCACAGGTCAATCACCCCAGGCGGCCAGTCACTTGTTCCGCAAGGCAAGATCATGATTTTGGTCGAGTCCTCGAACGTGATCTTGCCCTTGGGCTGGTCAAACATCAGCGGCCCTTTCACCAGTTGCCAGCCCAACTTGGCATAGTAAGGCATCATGTGGGTGCCACAAATCAGCAGGCCGAACTCGACCCTTAACTCGTTTCGCATGAACTCGGCGGCTGTTCGCATTGCGGCTTCAGCATAACCGTGCCGGCGCAAGTCGGGCAGGGTTGCCACGCCGCCGATGCCGCCCAGCTTGACCGGCTGACCGTTCACCGTGCCGGTGCGCTCGACGATGCCGACGCGGCTGACAACCTGTCCGCCGACTCGCACCATCACGTGCCAGTCGTCGCAAGACCATTGGATGTCATCATTACCACTGTCGTGGAATACCTGCGCGACCCAGGCGCGCATGTGGTCAAGTTCCATTTGCGGTATCTGGCTTGACGCTCGAATCTCGATTTCTATTTCACCGCTCATTCAGCTTCTCCCACTGGTGATTACCCGCATCTTATCGGACTCCCGAACTTGTTCGGGCCACCGCCTCAACAAGTTGAGGACTCCACGTAGTTGTGGGTGGTCACCAGTTCTCCCACTCTTGGCGCAGGATGCCCATGTAGATCATGTCCCAGCGCCGACCGTCGCGATGGAGAGCTTGCCGCTGTCGCCCTTCGACACAGAATCCAGCTTTTTCGTACGACCGGATCGCGCGCGGGTTATACTCGAACACGTCGAGCGAGACGCGGTGCAGGTTCAGTTCAGTGAACGCGTAGCGCAGCATGATGCGCATTGCGTCCGTGCCATAGCCATTGCCCCAGCAGTCTCGCTCGCCGATGCCGATGCCCACGAACGCATCGCCGTGCGACCAGCGTATGCCATCCAGTCCAATCGAACCGATGGGACGATCCTCAGCGCGAGTTCGCATCACAAACTCCATGGCGTCCGGTTTCTCGTGCTCCATCCAATCTCGCACCGCTTCTTTGGCCTGTTTCTGTGACCACAGCCGCGTCGGCCATGAAGATTGCAGCCGCATGTATTCCGAGTCGCGCGACCACCTGGCAAACAGTTCGGCGTCGGTCTCTGAATTTGCGGCGACCAGGCGCACAAGCTCACCCTGAAGTAGTAGTGTATTCATTCTCTATTCGTAACCGTTCAGGTGGTTTGTGCTGGCGATTGGAAACACCTGCACTTGCGTGCGGTGCAAGTGTCGCGCCCGCCTTCGGCGAACAGCCAAGTCGGCCTGCGCCGACTAGATGCCAACCCGCGAAGGCGGGTTTCGCTGCTCGCCGGAGGCGGGTGCGGTTTCAACCGCCGCAGCCAGCACCAACTGAACGCTTTCTCTATTCCTTGTGCCGGCGCTCCCATTCTTGGCGCAAGACACCCATAAAGACCTCA
>CAYGWJ010000040.1:0-20599 GCA_964353405.1 uncultured Anaerolineae bacterium | reverse complement strand
ACGCGCAGGCCGGTGCGCGCCGAGCCGACATTAACACCAAAATCACCTGCTGAGCCGACATACACGCCGTCAAAGCGCGCCGAGCCAACATTCAGGCCCGTGGTCGCTGAGTACACGTTCACGCCAGTGGAGGCCGAATCCACCCACAAGCCAGTGGTCGCCGAGTACACGCGCAGGCCGGTGCGCGCCGAGCCGACATTAACACCAAAATCACCTGCTGAGCCGACGTACACGCCGTCAAAGCGCGCCGAGTCTACATTCAGGCCTGTGGTCGCCGAGTACACGTTCACGCCAGTGGAGGCCGAATCCACCCACAAGCCAGTGGTCGCCGAGTACACGCGCAGGCCAGTGCGCGCCGACTCGACATCAACGCCAAAATCGCCTGCCGAGCCTACATACACGCCGTCAAAGTGTGCCGAGTCTACACGTAAGCCGTCGCCGGAATCGTTGCGCAACACCAGCGCCGACGAGGCGCCTGTCCCGTTAATCATCGCTCCCGGCCTCAGGCTGAGTGCGTACGGCGCGGCGGTGAGTTGCTGGCGCGGCGCGAGCGTCGTGTAACTGCCGCTGCCTGCCGGGCAACGCACGGCGATCTGGAGAAAGCGCGCGTCACCGGCAAAGACGCTGCCGAAGTCGAGTTGCACGGCGAAGCGGCCATTGCTCACACTTACGCCGTTGACCATCTGTGTGCTGCCGACTGGTGCACCACTGGTCTGCGCGTCCCACAGGCCGAACTGGAAATCGCACGTGCCGGTGACCGGGCCGTTCACATTTCGCAGTTCACCCTGGTAGGTAAAGCCCGTGCCAACGGCGGCCTGGATGCCCGCCTCTTTTTGCGGGCCAGGGCCTTGCGCGCCGGCAAGACTGGCAAGCGCGACGAACACAATGCCCATCACAACCAGGTTGACACAGAAACCGCGCTTCATGGCAAGCCTCCTTGGTCACGCCGCCCGCTGCGGCGGCGTGACCTGCATAGGGAGCATATTCGTTTTGAAGCGGCGAGGGCGCGTTTGCGCGTGATGTGTTGACCTATTCGTCGCGCATCACCTGCCGCACCTTTTCCACCACTTCGGGCGGAACTGTCTCGATGTTGTGTACGGCCTTGGCGTGGGCAGCGACTTGCGCCAGAACCTCTTCCTCGGTTTCGGCGCGCACTACGCCCTCGCAATCGAAACCGATGTCTCTACAGCGAACGACTTTCATCTGATCCTCCTCTCGCGATGTGCCTTAATTGAATCACAGACTCGATCCCGGATGCAAGGGTTTTGCCACACAAGTTCCCACACAAGGTACACGCAAACGATGGTATAATGACATTGCCCCTGTCATGCAGCCATTGGACGGTCTTTTCATAGAAGTAGGAGGGTGATGAGCGCTGACACTTTTGGACAGTGGCTCAAGCAGCGCCGTAAGGCGCTCGACCTGACGCAGGATGAATTCGCGCGGCAGGCCGGCTGCGCCGCGTCCATGCTCCAAAAGATCGAAGCAGACGAGCGGCGACCCTCGCCGCAGATGGCCGAGTCGCTGGCTCGGACGTTGGGCATCGCCTCCGATCTGCACGCGGCCTTTGTCGAGTTCGCGCGGTCTGGTCGGCGCGCGACGGTTGGCGCGTCGTTTCACTCGCCGAGCAACCTGCCGGCGCCGACGACGCCCCTCATCGGGCGCGAGCACGATGTAGCGGCAGTTTGCCAGCGGTTGATGCACGAGGACACACGCCTGCTCACCCTCGTCGGCCCGCCGGGCATCGGCAAGACGCGCCTTGCCTTGCAGGTTGCCACTGAGGTGCGCGATTGCTTTGACGACGGCGTGTTCTTTGTCGCACTCGCGCCCATCACCGACCCTGCCCTGGTCGCTCCGACCATCATCCAGACCTTTGGATTCTACGAAAGCAAGCGCCTGTCGCCGCTCGACCACCTCTGCGATCATTTGCGCGACAAAATAATGCTGCTCGTGCTCGACAACCTGGAGCAGGTGATCGCCGTTGCGCCCATGATTGCCAGATTGCTTGCCGCCTGCCCGTTCCTGAAAATCCTGGTAACCAGCCGCATCGCGCTGCGCGTGCGCGCCGAGCGGCAATTCCACGTTCCGCCATTGGGACTGCCCGATCCGGCTCATTCGCTGCAGCTTCCAGCGCTGTCGCAGTGTCCGGCGCTGGCGCTCTTTGTCGAGCGCGCGCAAGCGGTCCAACCTGACTTTAGCCTCACCGAAGCGAACGCCGCCACAGTCGCACACCTCTGCCATCGTCTTGACGGATTGCCGCTGGCGATTGAACTCATCGCGGCGCGAGTCAGGCTGTTGCCGCCTGCCGAGATTTTGGGGCGGCTGGGCGGACGGTTCCTTTTGCAATCCGATGGTCTGCGCGACATTGACGAGCGGCAGCGCACACTCAAGAACGCCATCGAATGGAGCTACAACCTGTTGACCCATGACGAGCAAACCCTGTTCGCGCGACTGGCGGTGTTTGTGGGTGGGTGGACGGTGGACGCTGCCGAGTCGGTGTGCGGGAACGAAGTGAGCGGCTTGACAACACCGGTGCTCGATCTGCTGACCTTGTTGGTGAACAAGAGTCTCGTCGCACAGCACGAGATCAAGGGTGAGTCGCGCTTTACCATGCTGCAAACGATCCGCGAGTATGCGCTGGAAAAGTTGCAGGCCACTGGCGAGGCCGAGGCCGTGCGGCGACGACACGCAGAGCACTATCTGGCGAGGATGGTCAAGGCGGGGCCAGACCTGGATGGCTCGAGCGAGCTGCTCGCTCGGGTGGAACGCGAACACGACAACCTGCGCGCGGCGCTCCAGTGGTCGCTCGATCGCGGCGAGGTTGAGATAGCGGCTCGATCGAGTCTCGCGCTGCTGTCGCTGTGGAGCATGCACACACATCATCTCACCGAAGGGCGACGGTGGTTCGGGCGAGTGCTCGCCGCGGCGCGAGACTATCCTTTGCCAGCCTGCGTGCCCGCAAAGGTCGTGTACTCGGCCGGCATTTTGGCCTATCTCCAAAGTGACCAGGCGGCGGCGCGCCCCCTACTTGAAGAAGCGTTGGCCCTGGCGCGTGAGTCCAAGGATCGACGTGCCATCGCACACGCGCTGCACGGCCTCTCGAATGTGGCGATGGATGACGGCCAGTACGAGCGAGTCTCTGCGTTGCTGAACGAGTGTCTGTCAATCGCGCAGCAAATGGGGGACAGGTGGCTCATTGCCATGTCTCTAAACCATCTGGCCGAAGTGGCGCGCCTCCAGGGTGACTTTCAGCAGGCTCTGCCCATGTTTGAGCAGGGTGTGCAACTCTTGAGCGAGATGGGGAGCAAATCATTCATGGCGATTTTGATGGATGGCCTGGGCACCGTCATGCAATACCAGGGTCACTATGACCGCGCACTGGCCATTCACACACAGTGTTTGACACTGGCGCACGAAATGGATGACCGGCGCATCATTGCCTTGTCGCTGGAAAAGTTGGCGGGCGTGTCGGCTGGAACGGGGCAAGCCGGGCGAGCGGCGCGGCTGCTGGGTGCGGCCGAGGCACTGCGTGAGGCGACCCACGTGCCGGTCGAAGCAATTGACCTTCCCGACTATGAACGGTTTCTCGCCGCAACACGCGCCCGATTGGATGAGAAGGCCTTTGCTGCAGCCTGGGCCGAAGGGGGAGCGATGACGCTGGAGCAAGCGATTGCATATGCAACGGGGACGAAAGACAACGGTTATGACTGGAGAACCGACAGACATCTGGACGTTTCTGGCGCGAGCCCTCGGCATGGAGGACGGACGAATGTAGCGGACAAGCCAATCGGGTCACCATGACCCCAGGAGGATATATGGAGATCACTGTCACGGAATACAAACGAGTTGCCGTTGTTCAACCCAAAGGGCGTGTGGATTCCGCCACAGCGCCTGAACTCGAGGCAGCCTTGGGCCGGCTGACCCACGCGGGCAAGCACAACCTGGTGCTCGACTTTTCGCAGGTCGAGTACCTGTCCTCGGCAGGGTTGCGCGTCATGGTCGCCACGCTCAAGGCCGCTCGCCAATCCGGTGGCGATGTGTGCCTGGCCTGCCCCAGCCCGCGGATCGTGGAGGCGCTCCACCTGGTCGGGGTGGACGCTCTGCTCACCGTGTACGATTCGCGGGAGGCAGCCGTCGGGAGCTTTTGATCCCAGGACGGGTCCCGACCTGCCTGACAACAGAATTCACTGTAGCGATCGCAGTCGTTCCTCGATCAGCCTGACCTTGTCCTCTCGCCGCAATCGGCGATAGGCGTCGTATTCGTGTTCCAGCGTGAAGGCTGTGACGGTCACCTCGCTGCCGGGTAACCTGATCGTTTCAGTTTGCCACTCGGACGGCAGCCCGGGCGGGATCCAGTCCTCTCCTTCACGCATCTCGGCCGCACCGACGATATCGAGCTGGATGTCGCCTAGCCGGTAAATGCCGCGATGCGAGCGTATCCGCTCGCCTTCGCCCCACACGACAGCCTGTTTTTCCTCGGCGATTGATCGCAGCGCTGCGCCAATGCGATGCGCGCCATCCTGGTCGGTGATGATGTCAATGTCGTGCGGTGTCAGCGGCACGCCATGCAGCGCCAGGCAGCAGCTTCCCCCCAAGGCCCAGGCCGCTCCGGTCGCGTTCAAGATCGGCACGAGCCGGATGAGCGCAGTGCGAATCGGCTCCGGCAAAAGCGGCGCACGGTCAAAGCGCATGGCCTGCCAGACGAACACTTCCTCTTCTGGCACAGGTGTGTCGAGTGATCCAAAGCGTCCCTGCGCCCACTCGGTCAGCTCGTCTACTGTCGCTTGCAGGACCTGGTCGCTCACGGCCCATGTGTCGCTGTTAATGCGGCTGGCGATATCGGCGATTTCCTGCCGAGGGATGGTAGCGCCCGTAGAGCGCGACACCTCGATCTCCTCCAGGCTGGCCCCCAGCGATTGAAATTCCGCGGTCACGGCGTCCCGGTTGGGAGCGCCGGGGCGTTGCCACCGCTCCCCGCGCGCTTGGACCAGCGCGTGCCACTTGTCGCGCAGGAGGACGTTGGCCGAGCGTGGGTCGCGGATGTGTGAGCTGTGCAAGACGAGGCCACCGGGCTGCAAGACGCGCACCAGTTCTCCGATCGCCTGGCGCCACGGCGCGACCAGGTGAAACACGTGTACGGCCAGCTCCACGTCGAACGTGGCCGCCGGGAAGGGCAGTTTGCTGGCGTCACCCTGCACGAGGCGAAACAGCGACCCCGGCGCGAGCTTGTTCCGCAGCCGGTCCATCATCTCCCGCGCAAGATCCAGCCCCGTCACGTTCAGCCCGCGAGCGATGAGCGGAGCGGAAATGCGTCCTGTTCCGATGCCCACTTCCAGGATGCGCGTAGACGGCGTCGCACCCGTCAAATCGAGAATGGAGCGGGTGATTTTATCTGCGGCTCTTGACGGGTAAGCGCGAGTCGCGTCATAAAAGTCAGCCGCCCGGTCAAAAGAATAGCTTGTGTGCATTAGATGGTCGGGGCGACCCTTGTGGTCGCCCAAGCAGGACAGCCACAAGGGCTGCCCCTGGCGTTGATCTTCGTTTCGGCCATACCCTCCAACTGCTGCCCAAACCGGTGTGGCGACCAGTTGCGAATAGACATAATTGCGCATGCTCTTGCCCAGGTGGCCCAAACGAAGATCATGGCCCTGCCCCTACAAGAGGCGTCTCATCAGATGTAACGATTCTCGCGGAGCCAGGCGACGGGGGCGACCCTTGTGGTCGCCCAAGCAGGACAGCCACAAGGGCTGCCCCTACAAGAGATGTCTCATCGGATGTAACGATTCTCACGGAGCCAGGCGACGGTATCGCGCAGAGTTTCGTCCAGCGGGCGCGGCGAGTAGCCCAGCTCGGTCATTGCCTTGGTCGAATCGTAATACCAGCGATAGCGCATCAGCCGGGCCGTGGCGGCGTCCATCAGAGGTTTGCGAGAGAACCACTGCATCAACCAGCCGCCGGCCAGGATGGCGGCGTTCGGCACGGGCAATGCGAGTCGTCGCACGTCGGCGGCTTTTGCCAGCCGCGCCAGCAAATCGCGGAAGGTGATGTTCTGGCCGCCGGCGATATACTTTTGCCCGATGCGGCCGTACTGCAGCGCCAGCACGTGCGCTTCGGCCGCGTCGCGGACGTCCGCCAGGTTCAGCCCGCCGGATGAGTAGAATGGCATCCGACCGCGCAAGAACGCGATGATTTGCCGATAGGGTGAGGCGTTCAGGTCATGGATGCCCGGGCCGAGACAACAGGTGGGATAGACGAACACCAGCGGCAGCCCGTCATCCAGCATCTTGGCCGCTTTGGCTTGTGCGGCGCGGCTGGCAGACAGGTAGGGAAATTCTAGATGGGTGAGGTTGTCCGTGACACTTTCATTTGCGGGTTGCCCGTCGGCGCTAGCGCCGAGCGTAAGGGGGGAGGCGGTGTAGATGACTTTATCAACGCCGGCTTTGAGCGCCGCAGTGAGCACGTTGGCCGTGCCGATAAAGTTGACTTGCCACACGCGCCAGCTATTGAGCGGATGCGTATTGATCCATCCGGCGGCGTGGATGACGATCCTACATCCTGCGGCGGCGTCCACGACGGTGCTGGCCTTGAGCAGGTCGCCCCGGACGATCTCAATGTTCAGCCAGGACAGATTGCGCGTGTCGGCGTTGTGTCGCACGAATGCACGCACAGGGTAACCGCGCTCGAGCAAGGCGCGGACGATGTGCGATCCGATGAATCCGTTGGCGCCGGTGACGAGAATGGTCATGGATTTTCGCTACGAATGCCCAGGGCTCAGAGAAGCTGGAGGATCAGCCATGGTCATCACGAGCCGGTCGTGTTGGTCATAGTGATAGCGCGCAAAGAACGGCGGATCGCCGGTCCGCATGGCTAACACCCTGGGTAACAGTTCCGGCAGGTCTTCTACAAGGTCGAGCGTTTTGATCCGGTCTTGCTCGACCCACTCGAGCGTGCCCTCGGGCGAAGGTGTAAACTCTAGTCCTAGCGCCCGCGCCGTGAACACAAATACTATGATACCCGTTTTTTGCCCGGCGTCAACATTGATGATGCCGCGCAACTGGACATGGTCTACATTCAGCCCGGTCTCTTCGTGCATCTCACGCAGGGCGGAGGTGTAAATGTCCTCGTCCGCCTCCACATGCCCGCCCACGCCGTTGTATTTGTTCGGCCAGATGCGTTTGGTGGGCGCACCGCGCAACAGCAGTACTTTATCTCCACGCGTGATAAAGCACAGCGTGCGCGGCACGGCTTTATAGCGATCGGCGGATTTTTCTACACCCTGGTCAGTTTTGGTCATGACGCTGTCTGGGCGGACAGCTTGCCCCACAATTCCTTGACTTTATCCAGCGTCGGCTCGATCCGATGCGCCTGACCGGCGGCTTTGATGGCCGAGCGGACATCCTTCAAGCCATTGCCTGTGATGAGCACGACGATCGTCTCGTCCGGCTCGACCATATGCTGTTGGATGGCCCGAGCGAGTCCCGCGTAGGCGGCGGCGCCGGCCGGCTCTGCGAATACGGCGGCCTGGCGGGCCAGCACACGCATCGCGTCCAGGATTTCGTCGTCGGTCACGGTGATGTATGCGCCGCCCGTGTGCGACACGGCCCGCACCGCGCGCACGCCGTCGCGCGGCAGATCCACGCTGATGCTGTCGGCCAGCGTGTCCGCGCTGACCGGGGTGATTTTCTCCGTGTGATCACGCCAGGCGTTAGAGCACGCCGCCGAGCCGGCCGCCTGCACGCCCATCAGCTTGGGCAGCTTGTCAATCCAACCCAGCGCGTGCAAATCTTTGAGTCCTTTGTGAATGCCGGAGATGATGTTGCCATCGCCGACGGAGACGAAAATTCGGTCGGGCGCTTTCCATTGCATCTGCTCGCAGATTTCCAGCGCGGCCGTCTTTTTGCCTTCCGCCGTGAAAGGATTGTAGCCGGTGTTGCGGCAATACCAGCCAAATTCGCGGCTGGTTTGCAGGCACAGGTCAAACGCCTGGTCATAGTTGCCGTTGACCAGGATCACCGTGGCGCCGAACATCAAGAGTTGCGCCACCTTGGCTTCGGGCGCGGTCATCGGCGCAAAGATGACGGCGGGTTGGCCGACTGCGGCTGCCATTCCCGCCAGCGCCGCGCCTGCGTTGCCGGTTGAGGCTGTGGTGATCACTTTACTTCCCAGCTCGCGCGCCTTGACGACGGCCACCGAGCTGGCGCGGTCTTTGAACGACCCGGTGGGATTGCGCCCGTCATCTTTGACGTAGAGGTTGGGCAGCTTGAGAGCGTCGCACAAGCGCTGCGGGCGATAGAGCGGCGTGGCCCCGATCTGAAGTGGAACCACTGGGGAATCCGGCTCGAGGGGTAAAAGCGGTCGGTAACGCCAGATGGACTGGTCGTGGTCCTGGCTCAATTTTTTGCGACTCCAGCGCCGCGCGATCTTGTTCAGGTCGTACACCACATCGAGGTTGCCCATGTCGCCGTGCTTGGGGCAGACATATTCGACTTGGCTCAGGCCATACTCCTGGCCGCACAGACTGCATTTGAAACCTAGGACATGATCCATGAGAACTCCTTTGTTTGGCAGATGGCTGATCGGTGATAGCGGGTGGCCAATGGTCTATTGGCTTGATTTGAATCGAGCGACGAGGTCGCGGATTTGCGCCAGATGCTCTTGCTCGTGTTCGAGCATCCGCCGCAAGACTTTGCTCGGCGTCCATGCTTCGCCGTCGAACGTGGTAACGCGGCTCATGTTTTCCGCCGCCAGTGCGTCGAGCCGTTCGAATGCGGCGCGGCGTGTCGTTTCCAATCGGTCGAGCAGGGCGTGATCTGGCTCCATCAATTTGTCGGTGAGGTACAGCTCGGCTCCGCCCATGTGGTTGGTGATCCAGCGCAGCGACCATTCGTCCGGCGCGGGCTGCCAGTCCCATGCCTCGCTCGGCAGATATCCGATTTCGGCCAGCACCGCGCGCCGCGATGCTTCGAGCCAGCGTTTGGCCCGCGCGATTTCTTCCGGCGTCGTGGGCTCATAATCGGGCGGAAGCGTATAGTCCTTCACCTCGTGAAAGTCGAAGTCGAACTCGTCGGGCAAGTCGCGCTCGCCCTGCGTGCGGAGAAAGGCAACGTAATCTTGCGCGGCCCGGCGGATGGCGTCCTTCGTTGCCTCGACTGTCTTGCCGCGAGCGGTGCAGCCGGGCAACTCGGGCAGATGCGCCAGTGGCCCACCCTCGTCAAGTGCGTCCTGGCTCGTTTCGATGTAGACGTGATAGGTTTTCATGCGTCCTTCGCTCGTCCAGTATACTCTCAGAGCCTGTCTGAAAAGTAGCTTAGCCCCTTGTGGGCGAACGGGCACAAGGCCCTAAACTACGGGCTTTTCAGACACCCTCTCAGATGTCCGGGAAGGCCAAATGGATAAATCGGTTCTCTGGGAATTGCCGTGATAGGCGGTCCGGACTCCCGAACTTGTTCGGGGTTGCCGCGCTGCACCCCCAACAAGTTGGGGACTCCGGCATCCCCGCCACGGCAAATCCCAATGAGCCGATAAATCAATCCGGCAAGATGGCAGTCTGACCGGCTTTCATGGCGCGCAAGAGTTTGTCCTGATCCACCGGCAGCGTATAGATTCGCACGCCGACGGCGTTTTAGATCGCGTTGGTGATGGCGGGCGTCGTCGGAATGCTGGCGACTTGGCCCACGCCCTTGGTCCCGTACGGCCCTTCTGCCGCCGGATGTTCCACGATGAACGACACGATCTCGGGCGTGTGCCGGATGCTGGGCATCTTGTAACACGCCAGCCACTGGGTGTACGGCACGCCGTTCTCTACGATGTATTCTTCCGTCAGCGCGTTGCCCAATCCCATCACGATGCCGCCCTCGATTTGCCCTTCGAGCGACAGCGGGTTGATGGCGCGTCCAATGTCGTGCGCGGCGATGACCTTGAGCACTTGAACTTGGCCGGTCTCGGTGTCCACCTCCACGAGCGCGGCCTGCGCCGCGTAACTGAACGCAAAGTGCATGTCGCCGCCTGTGCCGAGCGGTTGTGTCTTGGGCGCCTGGTATTCGCACGTGAGGCGGGTCGGGCGGCCTTCTTCGCTGGCCCACCGCACGACCTCGGCGAATGTGGCGCAAGGCTCAGTCACGCCGTTGCGGCGAACGCACACCAGGCCGTTCGTGAACTCGATTTGCTGCGGCGGCGCGTCGAGCCGCTCGCTGGCGACCTGCGCCAACACCTGGCGCATCTGCATCGAAGCGTGACGCGCGGCGTTGCCTGAAACGAACGTCTGGCGCGAGGCCGTCGTCGGCCCGCCATTGGGCGTCAGGTCGGTATCGGATAGCAGGACGCTTACGCGCTCGAAGGGCAGGCCGAGTTCTTCCGCCGTCACCGCGGCCAGCACACCGGGCAGGCCCTGACCGATTTCGGCCGACGACGTGCGAATCTCGGCGCGGCCATCGGTGTAGACTTGCACTTCAGCCCCGGCCTTGTCGGGCGCGCCGCCGCCCAGGCCGGTGTTCTTGTACGCGCACGCCAATCCCCATGCGCGCACCTTGCTCCCGCGAGTTCCCCCAGGTTCCTCTTGTCGCCTGATTTCTTGCTGTACTTTGTCCAGGCATTCCAACAATCCCACACTTTCGCGCAAGACCTGGCCCGTGTTGGTCGTCGAGCCGACTCGCAGCGCGTTTATGCGCCGCAGCTCGATGGGGTCCAGGTTCAGCTCGTGCGCCAGCTCGTCGAGCGCGGACTCGACGGCGTAGCACGATTGGGTGACGCCAAAGCCACGGAAGGCTCCGGCAGGAGGGTTATTGGTGTACGTGGCATAGCAGTCAATCTTGACGTTGGGCACGTCGTAAGGCCCGGCCGCGTACGTCGTAGCCCGCGTCAAGACCTTTTCGCCCAGACTGGCGTATGCGCCCGTGTCGCCCCACAACTTGGCTTCCGTCGCCACCAGGCGGCCATCGCGTTTGGCGCCGATTTTGACGCGAATGGTCGTGGCGTGCCGCTTGGGGTGAGCGATGAGCGACTCGTGCCGCGAGTAGAGAATCTTGACCGGCCGCCCGGTGAGCCTGGCCAGCAGCGCGGCGTGAATCTGGCCCATGATGTCTTCCTTGCCGCCAAAGCCGCCGCCAATCAGCGTGCCGATGACGCGCACCTGTTCTACCGGTACGTTCAGGCACGCAGCGATTTGATCCCGGTCCTGGTAGGGAATCTGCGAGCCGACATAGACCTCGATGCGGCCGTTGTCCGTGACGCGCGCGATGGAGCACTCGGGCTCCAGGAAGGCGTGCTCGGTGAAGGCCGTGTGATACGTGCGCTCGACGATGACATCGGCGTGCGCAAAGCCTTGCTCCACATCGCCTCGCCGCACCTTGATGTGCTTGAGGAGATTGCCGGAGGCGTGAATCCTGGGCGCGTCGGGCTGAAGCGCGCGCTGAGGCGTATCCATCACCGGCAGCGGCTCGTATTCGACCTCGACGAGTGCGAGCGCCTGCTGGGCGATCTCGGGCGTTTCGGCTGCGACGACGGCGACGGCATCGCCAACGTAGCGGACTGTGTCATAGCACAGCACAGGCCAGTCCAGGATGACGAGTCCGTGATTCTTTTGGCCCGGCACATCTTGATGTGTGATGACGGCGGCGACGCCCGGCAGAGACCTTGCCCTGCTCGTGTCAATCCGCTTGATGATGGCGTGCGGAATGCCGGCTCGGAGTGTCGCGCCGAACAGCATGTTCGGGAACACATAATCGTCGGTGTACTTGGCCGCGCCGCTGACCTTGGCCACGGCATCGGGCCGGGGCAGCGGTCGCCCGACGACGTTGAGTGGTGCCTTCGTCTGGGGTAACTGCGGCGGTCTGCGGTCTGTGCTTCGGATGCGCTGTGCGGCATCTTGAATGGCGTGGATGACACTCACATAGCCGGTGCAGCGGCAATAGGTATCCTTGAGTGCATGCTTGATGTCGTCGTCCGTTGGGGCGGGATTGCGGTCGAGCAATGCCTTGGACGTCATGATCAGCCCCGAGGTGCAAAAGCCACACTGCACCGCGCCGTGGTCAATGAACGCTTGCTGGAGCGGGTGCAGTTGATCGCCAAGCTTTAGCCCTTCAATGGTCTGGACACTGCAGCCAGCCGCTTTGACCGCGGGGTAGATGCACGAGTTGACCGGCGTGCTGTTGACGAGGACGGTGCAGATGCCGCATTCGGCTTCCTGGCAGCCGATCTTGGCGCCGGTCAGGCCCAACTGGTAGCGCAGCACGTCGGCCAGAAACGCGTTGGGCGCAACGTCAATCGAAACGGGTCGGTCGTTCATGATCATTGCGAGTTTCATCGGCTTACCTCATTAAACATGAAACGTGAAACGTAAAACGTAATCACGCCTACGCTCCACGCTGGTGCGGCCTGTCAGATGTACTACACGCCACATAATGTGGCTAGCTGTTGTAGATCTGGGTGTCGACTGATGGGTATACGACTGACTGCCCATGCAGCATAGTGCTTGTGCGAGAAGTTGGACACCAGGAGTCGAGACAATTTGGCTAATAAATCTTTGCCATGGTACCAGGTCAGGAATAACTGCCGCAAATGAAAATCATCCCGGGTGAAACGGACACGGTATTCTTGGGCCCCCTTTTCGAGTCTCTCTGCAGTGACCCCCCTAACTTGCGATACGAATTTATTGACTAGCTTATTGGCCTCGGTCAGACAATCATCGAATGTAAGCGAATGGGGTAGATATCCGCTGCCGTCTGTCCACGTGGTCTCGATTTCTGGCCACCGCGGGCCGGGTTTTAGTTGCGCCAATGCCCAACGTGTTGCTTGGTAGTCTGCTAACTCACGGGCAGCCTGCAGTATCTTGTCCTGAATTTCCTGTACTTTAGGTGCTGGGCCGTGTTGCCACAGTGGGCCGGTTGCACTTTGAGTCCAGTAGTTGTGTAATAATTCAGCATCAATGAAGTAGCTCTCAACACATGCTCGATAGGTCAGCCAAATGGGTGTTTTGCTGTGCAATCTGCTGAAGCGAATTAGTTCTGGATTATCTGGTGGCTCCATATCAAAGTCGCGATCTCGGAATCCTAGACAGTCAGGACACTGATCTGGTTTGTAGCTAGCCATACGCCCTTGAATGAAAGCTCCCATTCCATATTTGCCGCCCACCGGGCTAATGAGGCTATCTGGTGACTTGATACGGTTCAGCAACGCCGAGTCCAAACTGTCGGGTTGACCTTCGCAAAAGATCAGCCGAACTGAAGGACCAGTGACTGTTGTCATTTCAATCTGCTTCCAAACGATATAGAGATTCTTCAGGTGTTACTGCTGCTACTGCGTCTGAATGAGTTGTGACAATGAATTGATTATTTTCGCCCAAGCTGCGCAACGCTAATAAGAGACTTTGCTGGAGTGGTGGGTGTAAGTGAAGTTCCAATTCATCAATCAGAATGACCGAATTGTGGATGTTCCAATTGGCAAAGTCAAAGAGTATAGGAAAAATAGCTCGTTCGCCCCCTGACATCTCACCAATTTCATAAAGACGGTATCCATCATACAAGTTGAACCAGGGTTCAGCCAGTACATCGTATATCTCTGCCCGGGGAACTGGACCATCAAGACGACGAGTGGGAAACACAGTGCGATATGCTTTTTCCAATTCGGCAAACAAGTCGCGCTCGCCCAGACGTAAGGGACGTTCACCCCTTTTGATGCGTTCGTGAAATTGCACCAAGTCAGATAAGCGGCGGCGCAGGAGATCTGTGGTGAAACTGAGTTCCTGACCATTTTCTTCAGGCGGAGTAAGGCTGTTAGTGGTGCGGTGTTCTGTATACCAGAAAACTGAGCCAACTCGTTTGAACAGGGCGAAGCCTTCTGGCGAGTGATTAAGAATGATACGGGCATAATCTCGGCCCCGAAATTGGTAGAACTCGGCATGCGAGCCAGCTCGTACCTGTTGGCTTTCTGGATCAAGTCTAAGCCGTATCACAGAGCTTGTGCCCGGTCTTATTGCGTCTGGTTTTCCCGCAAGATAAGTGCGGTCAAAATAATCTCGGGTTGCTCCTACTTCATCATTGCTGAAACAAACCTCCATCTGGATAGAAAGAGGACGTTGCCATGCTTTGTTGACCAGGCTCCACTCGAATCCTGGCCAGTCTAAATCACCAGGACCCTTTTTCAACCGTCCGGTAGCTGGGCCTAGCATTGCTGCGATGGCCTGAAGCACACTTGACTTGCCCGCTCCGTTCTTTCCCACTAGCACGATCAGGTCCTTTGCTAATCCAGTTTCTGCATCACGAAAGTTTAGAACTCTCTCTCTAAATCGTTTGTAGTTTTCTAGAGTCAGACTTGAGACTTTCATGATTTCTCCTCCCTGGTTTATCCTGTCCCCAAAGATGTGTGCAGAGGGCCAAGACTCGCAGATGGCTCACTGATGTGAGCCCGTGTAATTATACCATTGCTCGACTTATGGCGGTTCCAATCGTCCGCCTTAGCAACACGCTCAACATCTCCCGCCGGTACACGGATGTAGACCGATGAGCGCTCGTGCGCGGATGGCACTCGTTCAGCAAAACCGGAATGGCCGCTTCAATCGTTTCATCCGTAGCGGGCTTGCCGGTCAGGAAGACCTCAGTGTTGCAGGCGCGGAATGGGGTAGGGGCCACCGGGCCGGCCGAGACGCGCACATTCATGATTGTGGGAGTGTCATGCTTCGCGCCCTGCCGCTCTACGGATAGCCGCGTCGCCATGCCAAGGATGGGCAGTGCCACGCCCTGCGGGCGCATGATGCGTGCAAACGCCGACGCTTCATGTTGGCCGGTGGGAATGAATCGCAGCGCGGTAATGATCTCACGTGTGTGATCCACGAGCGAGCGGCCCGGCCCAATATACAGCTTTTCCAGCGGTATCCATTCTGACCCAATCTCGTTCGTATCTTCCTGCGCCATGTGCTCTGCGTCTTGCCTCTTGCATCTTGTGACCTGCGCCTCGCCGCCCAGCGCCAGGAGCGAGATGGTCCCATCGCCGGCGGGCAGTGCGTGCGCAATATTGCCCGCCAGCGTCGCCACGTTGCGAACCTGCGGCCCGCCGATGACGCCGCAGCCTTTGGCCAGCGCTGTGCCATGCTGTTGAATCAGCGCTGAGCCGACCATCTGGGTGTGCGTCACGCCGCAGCCGATGACGACGTACTGGCCTTCACGGCGAATCTCGTTCGCCCCTGCAAGGCGCGTCACATCCACGAGCGCCTTGACGGGCGGGCGGTGGCCCTGCTGGATTTCCAGGATGAGGTCGGTGCCGCCCGCGACGACGCGCGCTTGGCCTTGATACGAGGCGAGGAGGGTCAGCGCCTCGTCCACCGACGTTGGCAGATGATAGTCTTGCCACAGCATAGCCGCCTAAGTCTGGGAGTAGGGTGGCTGCGGGTGCTTTTCGCCGGGTGGGGCGCCCGGCACCGCCGCACGTCCGACGCGCGCCGACCCGGCAGCCGATGGATGACAAAATTGTACCTCAAATTGGCGGGGGACGCCAAAAGCAAGGCAGGTACCCGAAACGGCAAGGCGATGCTGTCACTCCATCGCCTGCGCGAGCTCCACGCCCCAGAGCCGCGCTCGCTCCAGCTCGCCGTCACGAAGTGGGCCATACCTCCCCGTGACGATAAAGCGGCGGGCCTTGGCGACCGGGCGGTATCCCGCGCACTCCAAGGCGCGAACGATCGCCGCCGTGGCGCCTCCCGGCGACCACCAGATCCGCGTCTCGAACGCGGCGAAGCGGCCATGCCCCTTGGGCAGCGCGTCGAGCCACGAGCGCATTGACGGGTGCGAGAGATCGGGCGCGGCCGGCGCCTTGCCCGGGTTCACGCGAATACTCTCCCGTATCTGCTCAGAAGGAAGATTGAAGGCGAGCACCGGAGCGCCTGCCACGATGAGGTCGGCGTCCGCTATCGCCGTGCCGGATGCCTCGGCAGTCGAGAGCGCTCGCGCCTCCGGCCCGATGCCTTCCGCGATGGCGCGGGCGATGGCGGCAGTATTCCCCCACAGGGATTCGTACACGACGACGACTTGCATGGCTCACACCTTTCCGTCAGCAATGTCCGCAAAGCGCTCGAACTTGTACGGAGCGTTGCGGCGCCTGGCGCGAAAGAGATCGGTCGCTCGGCAAACCAGGCAACTGGTCAACCGGGCGACCGACTGGAATCCCTTTGTCTCGTGCGAATCTTTTGTTAGCGCGCCAATCCGATGGGGTGCGTGTGTAGGGCAGGTTTCCATACCTGCCTCTTGGGGCGGCTATGGAAAGCCGCCCTACGGTATCCCATCACTTTGGCGCGCCTACAATCTTTTCGTAGCGCGAGCCAGGCCTAACTGGCCTGCTCTACCAAATAGTTCTGGATCCCCATCTGCTTGATCTGCTCGAGTTGCGCTTCGAGCCAGTCAATGTGGACTTCTTCGTCCTTGAGGATGGATTCCAAGAGTTCACGTGTCCCGTTGTCGCCGACTTCGACTGCCAGGCGGATGCCTTCGTTGTACGCCTTGACCGCGCCGGCTTCGGCAGCCCAGTCGTTCGCGAGTTGCGCCTCAACTTGTGCGCCAATGTTCAGCGGGTTCAGATCGCTGACGATAGGCAGGCCGTCGAGAAAGAGGATGCGGCCGATCAGCCTTTCGGCGTGCTTCATCTCGTCAATGGCGCGCTTTTCGATGGCTTTGTGGAGATGCTCGTACATCCAGTTCGCGCACATCTCGGAATGCACCATATACTGGTTGACGGCGGTTAGCTCGTCGGCGAGAAGTGCATTCAGCTTTTCGATGATTTTGTCATTGCCTTTCATGTGTCAAAACTCCTTGATGAAAAATGTGTTATATCCCGCGTTCTCCGCGGACGTACGGCGTGCCCAACGCCGCCGGAGCGCCCAGTCGTCTGCGCATCGCTTCCCGGCTGACCAGCACCAGCACGATGATGGTGAGCGCGTACGGCAGCATCTGCAAAAAGAAGCCAAGCATGGGCGTGGTATAGAACGGATTGACAAAGCCATACAGAACTTGAGGCCCTTGCAGATCGAGGATCAGGCGGCGGATCGCGCCAAACGCATAGCCGCCCAACGCCGCGCGCCACGGATCCCACTGCGCAAAAATCACCAACCCGATGGCGATCCAGCCCTGACCGGCTGTGGTCAACTCGCTGAACCAGCCCGGCGAAACGGCCAGGCTGATCGTCGCGCCGGCCAATCCGGCCAGCAGGCCGCCGACGAGCACGTAAAGATAGCGAGTGCCGTACACATTGATGCCCAGCGCATCGGCAGCGGCAGGATACTCACCCACGGCGCGCAAGTGCAGTCCGGGCCGCGTGCGGTTGATAAAGAACCAAACCAGCGGAGTCAGCACATAGCCCACGTATACCAGCACGTGCTGATTGGTGAACATGACGGGGCCGATGAGGGGGATGAGCGATAGCCCCGGCACAGTGAAGGAGGGCAGCAGCGAGACGGTGCCGGCTTTGCTCAGTCCTTCGCCCAGCACCATGCTCAAGCCGACGCCCACAAAGTTGATGGCCAATCCGCTGACGACCTGGTCGGCCTGAAAGTTGATCGTGACGACGGCGTGCAGCAGGCTGAGCGCACCCGCGAACAGCATGGCATAGACCACGCCTGCCCACGGATTGCCGCCCAGCGAGACGGTCTTGTAGGCCGTCATCGCGCCGATCAGCAGCATGCCTTCCACGCCCAGGTTCATCACGCCGGAGCGCTC
Source organism: uncultured Anaerolineae bacterium (assembly GCA_964353405.1). Classification (GTDB taxonomy): domain Bacteria; phylum Chloroflexota; class Anaerolineae; order Fen-1058; family Fen-1058; genus JBGLNJ01. The sequence goes on along the minus strand of CAYGWJ010000040.1, from coordinate 2,903 downwards.
GGCCAGGATTTCGCCAATCGCGGCGAATAACAGCACCGTGCCGCTGGCCACCCCGGCCTGCAAAACAATGATCCAATCAATCATGGTGTGAATCCTTTATCCGCGAATAACACGAATCTCCACTAATCTTTCTTTTGATTTCATTCGCGATGATTCGCGTGATTCGCGGACCGGGTTGTCCAGACTCGGCGTTTCCATTCGAGCTTATCCGCAGAGCCAAAGTTGATGAGCACACCAACTTGCATCCCGGTTGCTTTCAAATAGTTCAGCAGTTGCGCTTCGTCGTGCGAGGTCAATCGGTCAATCGCTTTGATTTCGACCACGATCTTGTGGAACACAAAGAAATCGGCGGTATAGCTCTTTCTGAGTGTGCGCTCCTTGTAAATGATGCGCAGTTCTTTTTGCGGCTCGAACGGAATCCCGCGTTCCGTCAGCTCGATTTCCATCGCCTCTTGGTACACTGCCTCAAGGAAGCCTGACCCCAGCACATTGTAAACCTCCATTGCTGCTCCCACAATCTTGTACACCTCTTCCTTGAGCAACAACTCGGTCATGTGCCAATCTCCCATTCGCTAATCTGCGCGAGTCAGCGATAATAATAGAAATGGATTCGCGTTCATTCGCGTTATTCGCGGACTAGCTTTTAACGATGCGAATGCGGTAGCGCAGCAAGACGTCGCTGGCGATGACGGTGAACAGAATGATGCCTTGCAGCATGCGCGGGATGCCCGAAGGCTGAATCTCGCGCCCGGCCAGCAGCAGACCGCCGAACAGAATCGCGGCCAGGATCACACCAAACGCGTTCAGCTTGGCGAGCCACGCGATGATGATGCCTGTGAAGCCATAGCCTGGCGAGATCGAGCCTTGCAAGCGGTGAACCACGCCGCTGATTTCCGACATGCCCGCCAGCCCGGCGAGTCCCCCCGAGAGCATCATCAGCAACACGGTATTGCGGACGATGTTGATGCCGGCGTACTGCGCCGCCTTGGGATTGTCGCCGCTCAATCGAATTTCATAGCCCCATGGGCTGCGATTCATAATGAACCACACCACACCTGCCGCGACGATGCCGAACACCAGCCCGAGGTGAATCGTCAGGCCGGAAAAAGCCTTGACCTGCGCGGCGTAATCGGTGAGGCGAGGCAGCCACGCCGACTTGGGGAACACGGGCGACATCTGAAAGCCGTGCTCGCTCCATACGCCAAACACCCAGAACAGCACCCAGGACGTGGCGATATAGTTCATCATCAGGCTGGTGATGATCTCGTTGACCTTGAGCCGCGCCTTGAGAAAGCCCGGCACCAGCCCCCAGAGCGCACCGCAGAGGAAGCCGGCTACCAGCATGGCGGGAATCATGATGACAGCGGGTGTGGAGGGCGGCAATAACGGAAACAGCACGACCGCGCTTGCGCCCCACGCGCCCATGTAGAATTGCCCTTCCGCGCCAATGTTCCACAGCTTCATACGAAAGGCCAGCGTGCAGGCGAGGCCGGTTAAAATCAACGGCGTGGCTTTGACCAGTGTGTCGGAAAAGACGCCCATGTCGCCAAACGCAGCCCTAAAGATATGGATGTACGATTCGACCGGATTGCCGCCGGCCAACTGGATGACGATTCCGCCGAGTATCAGCGCCAGGACGACAGCGCCCATCGAGACGGCAGGCGACAGCCAGCGCGGAACATTCAAGCGCGGCTCGATCACGATGCGAAACGGCAAGCCGCGCGAGGGTGATTGCGAAGGTGCAGTCGTGGATACGCTCATATCATTTGTCCACTGTAGGGCAAGTTGGCAACTTGCCCTACAAATTCACGGTAGAGCAAGTCGGCAACTTGCCCTACAAATTCTCCTTGCGGGTTCCAGCCATCATCAAACCGATCTTTTCGAGGTCAGCTTCTTCTGCTTTCATCTCGCCCATGATCTGCCCTTCATAGATCACGACGATGCGATCCGAGAGTGACATGATTTCGTCCAGTTCTTCCGAGATGAGCAGGATCGCCGCGCCCTGTTGGCGCTCCAGGAGCAGCAGACGATGCACCGCTTCAATCGCACCGACGTCCAATCCCCGCGTGGGTTGACCAGCGATCATGATCTTGGGCGAGCAGGACATTTCACGGGCCAGGATCATTTTCTGCAAGTTGCCGCCGGAAAGCAAGCGTGCTTGTGTATCAATCGTGGGCGCTGCGATGTCATACTCGCGCTTGAGTTTTTCCGCCATTTGCCGGATGACCGGACGGTTCAGCACCCAGCCCGAGGCCACCGGCGCGTGCCGGTAGCTCTTCATAATGATGTTATCGGCCACGCTCAAGGTGGGGGAGCTGCCTACACCCGCGCGATCTTCCGGGACGTGCGACACGCCACGCTCGATAGCTCGACGCGGCGGGTTATTGCTGACGACCTCATCGCAGGCAACGACTCGCCCGCCGGCGCAGCGGCGCATCCCGGTAATGACTTGCGCCAGCTCAGTTTGACCGTTGCCCGCCACGCCCGCCATGCCGACGATTTCGCCGCTGCGTATCTCGAGTGATAAGCCACGCAGGGCCGGCAACCCGCGGTCGTTTTCGGTCGTCACACTTTCGATGGATAGTATCACTGGGCCGGGCGTGACAGGTTCCTTGTCCAAAGTAAACACGACATCGCGCCCCACCATCAAGCGCGCGAGTTCAGACTTGGTCACACCTTCGGTCGAAACTCCGGCCGCCGTCACGCGGCCGTGTCGCAGCACGGTGACGCGATTGGCAATCGCCAGCACTTCGTCCAGCTTGTGGCTGATGAAAATGATCGAGTGGCCGCGCCGGGTCATCGAGCGCAGTGTGACGAACAGCTCGCGCACCTCTTGCGGCGTGAGCACGGCGGTCGGCTCGTCCATGATGAGCACTCGCGCGCCGCGATAGAGCATTTTCAAA
>CAYGWJ010000039.1:0-8358 GCA_964353405.1 uncultured Anaerolineae bacterium | reverse complement strand
TGGTCTCTCTTGCAGAGCCGATGATCCCGCCAGGCGTCATGAACATGTAGTTGAGCAAACCCAGCCTGGCTCCCCACTGGCTCGGATTTGGACTCAATAGCTCCATTCCAATCAACAAGATGGCGGTCAAGGCCAGCAGATAGCGCGGCTTGAGCCACAACAGCAAACTGCCCAGGATCATGGCGCCGCCCAAGGCCCACAACACACCCAGGTAAATTCTGATCCCCCAGCCGCCCGGAACCAGTTCCCAGGCGCGATTGACCACAAGAAATTTGATGGCAAGGATGACGCCAGCGCGAATCAAGAAATTCCGGATGACGTGCCACTTGCTCCAGCCCTGCTCCTGGCGCGAAAGAGCCAAGAGTGCCATGCCCACGCCCATCAAGAAGAAAAAGCCCGGCGCGCAAAAGTGAGTAACGAAGCGTGTGAGGAAGGCGAGGGTGTCCGTGTAGACAGGATACGGCCCGCCCCACATTTCGCCGGACGAGTGTTTGTGGGCGATAAAGAGGCTGGCGTGGTCAAGCGCCATCAAGGCGATGATCAGCCCGCGCAGCGCATCAGGCGCAAAGAGACGCGCCGCCGTGGAATGTGGTTGACTCTCCATTTGCGCAGACATGATGCGATACTCCTGTATCGGCGTGTGCCCGCCCGCCCTTCACAACTCTTTCATCCACGGCTCGGACAGGTCATAGTCTGTGCCCATCACTGAGGTGTACAAGGCATTCGGCCCTGGCTCATACCCGCCCACGAACGCCCGCGTCGCCCCCATCCGTTTGAGACGGCGCAACCCTTCGGTCAGGATTGCCTTGGCCAGGCCGCGCCGCTGATGCTCCGGCAGCGTGCCCACCGGCTCGTAATAGGCGCTGCGGGTCACGTCGTCGTACCAGACAGTACAAAATGATGCAATCTCGCCGGTTGGGGCGACGGCCACCAGGTCCAGGTCACGGCGGTAAAGCGGCATCCGTTGAATGTTATGATACCACTTCCACCCTTCATAGTGTTCGTCCGGCTCGTCCGGATGAAAGGCCCGCCACGACGCCCAACTACGCGACGGGAGTTCGTCAACGTCGCCCAGCGAGCGCACAGTGTACCCCGGCGCGACTGGCACGTCCGGGATGGGCACGTCCAATTCCCGCCGCCACTGATGTTCGGCCCATCTGCCTTTGGTATAGCCGCGCCGGTTCAGGACGTCCATACGCAAAGCATCTTGAGGATTGGCCCAAACGCACAACACCTGTCCATCGTCCCTGGAAACAGACAAATGCTCCTCGGCAAGGGCGATCATTTCCTCCTCCAATTCCGGCGTGCGGAAGTGAGGATGTACCTGCAAGAATGCCTGGCCGGCTTCTTCCCGGTTCAACACAGCCACGACCTGCCTATCAGTCGCTTCCCAGAGGAACACATCCTTCTCTAATTGACCATCTCCCATGTTCAAGATGCCGTGCCAGCGCCAGTAATCGAGCCGGGCCACGTGCCAGCTCAATTCCTGCCGGCCGTTGAGCAAGAATACCTCGCGCAGGAACGCGCGGATACGCCAATAGTCCTCTTCCGTTTGATACGCTCGCATGGTCAGTTGCATCGTTTGGCTCCTCACAGATCATCCAGCCATAGGTTTTCACGATTCATACCCTGCAAATCTCCCCATCTTGCAAGGACATATCAATCGTTGCCCGCTTTGGCGTGAAATGTGTGTTGGGGTCGAGATTACGCATCCCTTTGCTGTTTCATAATTCTCGTCAGCCATGCTGGAACTCGAAAATCGGTTACAACCTGGAAGCAACCCTGCTCCCAGTCGGGGTATGGCTTGATGTCCACCACCGGTGTCCCCTCATACGCGTCAAGGCCTCTCACCCAAAGCACGTTCTCTTCCCGTTTCACCAGCTCTACCAACGTCAATCCTATCGGGTTGGGATGCATGGGAGACCGCGCGGCCAAGAGTCCCGCCCCGCTACTAGAGTGATGCAAGACAGGCTCAGCGGTGGGCGCTACCCGATCTAGCCAAAAGATCACATAGATGTGCGACCATTCCTCTATTCCATCCAGCGCTGGCATCAGATCCTTGTTAAGTACAACCCTTGCAACAAGACCCTTATCCCGCTCATTCTCATCCGGTGAGATTCGACTCACAAACCCTATGGGTTTTATCTCAATTTTCCCGAGATCGCGTTCTTCCATCTCTTCCGCTCCACGCTTCGCGTGCCGGGCCAGGTTCGATGCAGACGGCTAACTTGTTCTTGAGCCGCTCGGTCGTCAAGCTGACCAACCCGAAGGGCACGCCCGTTAATGTTTTGGCATAAATCTGCTCCTGGAATATCGGGGTCAAGTCGCACTGGCACTGGCGTTCGAGCAGTTGCTTGAAGGTCGCGCCTGTGCCGATGCTCCACTTGTGCGCCGTGTAATACTCGCGCAGGAACGTGTCAAAAGTTTTTTGACCCATCTTTTGCGCCATCCCCATCAGGACGATGGGGCCGCGACCATAGACAATCGGGCCGTACTCATTCGGCGCATAAGCTTTTGCGGGCAGTCCGATGGGGATGTCGGCCCGATTGATTTGCGACCAGCGACCTTCCCACGAGGCACGATAGCTTTGCGCGCCGCCTTGACCGTACATATCCTCGTAGTAAAGCCCGGTGACGTACTGAGTCACGGCCTCGTCGAGCCAGGGTTCGTTCACCTGATCATTGCCAACTGTGCTATAGAACCACTGATGGCCGACTTCGTGCGCGATGACGGATTCGAGCATGACGGATGCGGACAATCCAGAGATGGTGTTGCCGAGGTCGTATGTCTTGAGCGTGATGCCCGTGATGCCGGGATATTCGATGCCGAGAGCGGACATGGAGATGGCGGCAACGTCAAACTCGGTGTACGGGTAATCGCCGAACCGCGCGCCAAGCTTCTGGATGGCATTGACCGTGTGTCGCAAGGCTTGCCTGGCCGCCTCTGCTCGCTCCGCAGGAGCATAGCTGTTCACTTTGGTCTCGCCCACCGTGTCGCTAAAGACGACATAGTTTTCGCTCGCTGCAATGTAAAAGTCGCGCGCAGGGCCGGCCGCAAAGGTCACCGCCTGACGATGCCCTTTGCTTTCGCGGCTGATTTCGATGCCCGAAGTCGCCACCTTTAACTTGGCGGGCGCGGTCACGCGCACCAAGTAAAAGCTGACGTCGGCATAGGTCAAGTCCGCGTTGGGGGGCGGGGCTTGGACGTACCAGCCTTTATCGTCGTAGGCCGGGATGGACGGATAGATGCTATCCAGGGCCAGCACGCCCTCCATGTAACTGAGCAGCCCGTAACTGCCGCCCAGCTCGCGGGGGATTTGCGCCTGGAAATCCATTTGTATCACGACGTGCTGGTCGGGCTGCAAAGACGCAGCCAGCGGCACGCGCACAGCCGTGTTCTGCGCCTCATAGGCTGGCTCGACGCTTTGCCCATCCACCTTGATGGCAGATATGGTCGCTTGGCCGCCGATAGCGTTGGCGAACAGGCGGAAATAGATTTCGTCGAGCGGCTTGGTCTCTTGGTTGGTGTAGCGGACTTTTAACGTCCCTTGCACGGACGAATAATCGTCAGAGATTTGAAGGTCAATATGATACACACTCGCGCCTGGCAAGCGGTTGAGCACGTCTTGCTCGGCATTGATCAATCCTTTGCGAAAGAGGGTCCGGTCGTCCCAGGGCGTATCGAGCGGATTGGATGGAGAGGGAGCCGACGTGACGGTGGGCGCGGGCGCAGCTTCAGTCTTGGCCGGGCTGGGTGTTGCAGTGGGCTTGGGTTGACAGGCCACAAGCAACACGATGACAATCGCGAAAAACAGGTGCGAGATTTGGATGTGGGATTTCATGTCTCAGACTCCTTTTCGATGCGGCCCAGTTCATATTCGGGTGCACGTTTGCAAAGAGCGATGATGCTATGCCAGCACCCGTGATCCTTGTCCCTCTGATACACTCGCAGGACCGGTTTCATCGTTGCGCTTCTCACATCGAACCGATGTGCCAGCCGACAAATCGCCCAATTTCATCCAGGGATTGCTGCGCTTCTGGAACGAATGAGGCCATCGTTTGAAAGACGTGCCACAGGCCCGGCCAGACCACGAGCTCGACCTGAGCATGGCAGGCGCGCGCTCGTTCAGCCAGGCGCACCGAGTCGCTCAAGAGCACCTCGTCATCGCCGACGTGAATGCACAGCGGCGGCAGGCCCGCTAGGTTCATATCCGTCGGATAAAGCAGAGGTGTGGCCGGATCGTTTGAGCCGGCATAGAGCGCCGATGTGAACTTGCACATGTCCAGCGTGATCCACGGATCACTCTTGGCGCGAGTCGAAAAAGATTCTCCGTCGAAACGCACCCAGTCGGTGACGGGCGAAAGGAAAAACGCTGCCGTCGGAAGAGTGCTCCCTGCGACCCTCAGCGCGATCAGCGTTTGCAGTGCCAGGCCGCCGCCCGCCGAATCTCCGCCGATGGCAATCCGCTCGTCTGCGTAGCCTTGATCGAGCAACCAACCATAGGCCGACATCGCATCTTGCATGGCGGCAGGAAAGGGATGCTCGGGCGCAAGACGATAATCCAAGACGAGAACTCGCGCGCGGCCGGCCGCAGACAGTCGAGCCGCCAACTCCCGATGCGTGACCGGGGAGCCCATGACGCAAGCGCCGCCGTGCAGATAGAGAATGGCGCAGTCAGTGCACGCAGACGGGGCGCGAACCCATTCGGCGGCGATGCCATTGACACTGGTGGGTTGGACCTCTGTGCCCGCCGGTATCTTTTGGAATTTGATGTAGGGCTGCACAAGTTTTCGCCACTCGGAAATGGACGTGCCGGCGCGCTTGTAGGGCGGCGCCATCACGTACTTGACCATCAGGCGTGCAAACCGGCTTGCCAAGCTTGACATGGCAATTCCTCCCGGCTCTGGAATCGTGGCGCGCTCGCTTGCGCCAAGCTGACCACGGATCCACGCAGAAAACGATCAATCCAGTTTTTTGATCCACCGATGTCCTTGATAGGTCTCGATGGGCCGTAGAGACTCGTACAGATGATGGACAACACGATTGTCAGACTCGGATGCGATGTAGACGTAGCGCATCCGGCTGGCACGCATGCGCCGAAAGCTGTCGAGCACCAGCGCCCTTGCCAGACCTCGACCGCGGTAATCGGGATGTGTCCCCAGCGGGTCAATCTCGGCCATCTGATTGGCACGATCAATCCAGACCAGACAGGCCGCCACCTGCTCGCCTTCAGGAGAAATGATCACCAAATCCCAATCAAAGGAATAGTGCGGCGCGGAACTCTTGCCTCGGAACCACGCTTCGTCGAGGTTTGCCTGCCAGATGGCATTTTCCAACGCGATGCGACCGGCATAGTTGCCATTCTCTTGCATAGTCGTAATACAGAATCCGGATGGCAGAACAGGCTCGGGATATGTCCTATCCAGATCATATATCCGAACATCTTCCACGACGCCCAGATCCTGATATCCTCGCCGTGCCAGCCGGGTCTGCCGCTCAGTATCATGATCGTAGGCAAGGGTCTCGCACAGCGTGCGCGCTTTGTCTCCAGCCCAGTGATGCTCGGCCCAATCTAACATGCTTGCTTCTAGAAAGTGGTACGTTGGGTGAACCTGGAGATGGGTCGTGTCATAGCAGCGGATCAGAAAACTGACCAACTCGCCTGTGTCATTCCTCCATAGATGCACGCGACTGGTAAAGTATTCGAGCGGTTCAAGGTAGCGGGAGGCATGATTCCAATTTTCGAGCATCGCCAGCCGCCAGTTGAAAGGCTTGGCGCTGGTCGCGTAGCTATTGACCAGCAACTCGTGCATCTCTTCGAATTCGGCCTGACTATGAGTATAGTCACAATCGTAAACTTGGCGGTTCATTGAAATCACATTTACCACACGCCCGGCAGCAACCGGTAGCGGGTTCGCTCTGCATACGCCGTGTAGCCGTCGAGTTCCTTCTGCAACGTCCTGTCCTCAAGCGCAGTGCGAACGACGAACAGGATCGCATCCAGTCCGCCTGGGATGAGCGCCCACCACGAGCCAAGCATGATGGGCATGGCCAGCTCAATCAGGATTCCCCCCACATAGCTCGGATGGCGCACGAACCGATAAGGCCCGCCTGTCCCCAGGACACCCTTAAGGGGTGTGGCGACGGCCTGACCGCGTTCTTTTTGGATGCGGACGGTCAGCGAAAAGAACGCGTTCGAACCCGTGGCCCACACGACCAGCGCATAGCTCAACACCGTGATCACGAACCCGATCACCTGGAGTGCGAGCGGCATGCCAGTCGTCCAGCCGTAGCGCACGTCCAGCCCGGCCACAATGCATCGAGCGATGTTGCCGAGGCCAACGAGGCCCATGATGGCAATGTCCCAGGTCTTGGCCCCTTTCCTCGGCCCCAGCCGCTCGGCCAGCAACTCGGGATAGCGAGGAATGACGACCAGCCCGGTGGCGATGACCCACAACGCCGTAAGGCCAACCAGCGCCCAGCCCATGATCCAATCCCAGCGCCCCGCTGAAAGAAACAGGAACAGGGCCACCATCACCACGCCCAGCGTCTCTCGGATTGACCACCTCATAATGATGCGAGTGATATCAGCCGACGGTTGTTTGATTGTCTGGTTCTCCATGAACAGTTTTGGACAGGGTTTCATGGCATCCCCTTCACATGATACTTTACCAGCGATTATAGTATACACGCGAAATGGGTGATTCGTCATCCCACAGGTGGGTGATTGTGATGGGTGATTGAGCGGCACGCGCTTTTGACTTTTCACCCCGCGTGGCATCCAATTTCAGATGGACCTGTCAGGTCCGAGAGGCGAAAAGTGAACCAATTAGTGCGGTAGATTCATGGAGTGATCAGTTTTTTTCTTCGTGGACCGCGACATTGGCCTACAACTTGAGCGCGTCTCTCAAGCAACCGTTGAGGGTCGTCATTGCCTCATCCGATAGATGGCCCAACGCGCGCACGATCAGTGACTTGGGGATGGTCATGAGCGATTCACAGCGCACGACCGAAGGCACCTTGATTCCGGCTGCGACGATGTCTGTGCCCGTGATGAGGTATTGCGTTGGCTCTTGGCCGCGCGATATGTTCGACGTGCAAGGAGCGACGATGACATCGTCCAGACGTTGATTGTTCAAATCCTTTGAGACCACGGCGGCAGGACGCAACTTGAATTGCGTCAGCCCCGTGGACGGCATGGGCAACTGGCAGAGAATCACGTCACCGCGCTGGAACGGCATTGGCAAACACCTCGTCGTAAATGTCATTGTCGCTGCCAAGCCACTCTTGAAAAGACGCCGATTGACTCTGCGCGTTCAGCCAGGCCATCTGCAATTCGCGTTCGGCCAGAAATTGCACAAAGTCAAACGCGACCGCAAGCTTGGCTTCGGGCAGAGCATCCAGCAGGGACGTGATTCTGTCCTTCAACTGATTTGCCGTCATGTTGGGCTGGTAGGTTCCGTCTGCTGACACAGCGCACCTCTTTCAACACTCTACTTTACTGACTGCCACACACGCAACTATTATAACCCATTTGAGCTTTATTGTACTTCGCTTTCTCCACGACAATCGTGCCGTGCGTGACCAGCGCCGCAATCGCGCCGAGGGCGGCCAACTGCGGCACGAGAAACGCGCCGACCACGCCGATCGTGAGCGGAATGTCAATCAGCGTCTTGCCCTCTTCGTTCTTGATGATGACGCGACGAATGTTGCCCTCGTGTACCAGTTCTTTGATTTTGGCGACCAGCATGTCGCCGCTCACCTGGAACTCTTCGGTTCGAACCTTTTGCTCGCTCATGTTTTCCTTCCTTTCGTAAAATTTGAAATGCCGCTCTAATCCTTGCGCTTCTCACATTCCGTTAGTGAATCCTGCCATTACGATGAACAACCATATGTTTCACTCCTTTCGTCTTGAACGGGTTTCTCGCTCAGGCCGCTCGTTTTTTCTTACCCAAATACAAATAGATCAGACTGGCCATGAGAACCCAGAAGGAGATGGAAACAATGTATCCCCAGGTCCTATCAATGGAAAAGGAAATCCCGATAAGCCCGAATAGGGCTATGTATTCTAGTAGGATGTATGGAACGTGCAAGCTGGGCCTGTTCCTGAATTCGATCTTCAAGACGTAATCGAGCAGCAACTCTACAATCATGTAGACGAATACGCCCCCGAAGTAGAGCAGGCCCCTTACATCTCTTCCAACGAGTAGATAGAGCGGATTCCAGTTGCATGTACGGGTCGCTTCGCGCGAGTGAACATAACGGCGTATTTCACAGGCTACATAATCAAGGCTTTTCATCATCGAATCCGCCACCACCACAGTGGTCATCCCGTACACTCGATAGGAAACCGCTCTA
>CAYGWJ010000038.1:0-12121 GCA_964353405.1 uncultured Anaerolineae bacterium | reverse complement strand
GTGATGGACGCATTACCCCGGCGCTGGCGTTTGGCCTGCGCGTCATGTCCATGGGTTTTCTCGTTCCCGCGGATCAGCCCGTCATCTGGCGCGGTCCGATGATTCACAGCGCCATTCGCCAGTTCTTTACCGACGTGGACTGGGGCGAGCTGGATTACATGATCATTGATCTGCCGCCCGGCACGGGCGATGCGCAGTTGACGCTGGCGCAGTCCGTGCCGCTGACCGGCGCGATCATTGTGACGACGCCGCAAGATGTGGCGCTCGGCGACGCGGTCAAGAGTCTGGCTATGTTCCAGCAATTGCAGGTGCCCATCCTTGGCATCGTCGAGAACATGGGAACCTTCGTTTGCCCCAACTGCGGCCACCCAACCGACATCTTTGGCGCCGGCGGCGGCGCGCGGATGGCGGCGCGCCTGGGCGTGCCGTTCCTGGGCAGCGTGCCGATGGACCCGCGCGTCCGTGACGGCGGCGACAATGGCAAGCCTATCGTCGCGCTCGATCCCGGTGGCCCGGCGGGCAAGGCTTTGCAGCAAATCTCGCGTGAGGTGGCGGCGCGCGTGAGCGTGCTCAATCTTGGCGACGAATAGAATCGCAGACGACCAAGGCGCAGAGCGACCCTCTGCGCTTTTTGTGTCTTTGTGGTAGAATCTTGTCACAGACACGACACACAATCCGAACCATAATGATTGAGCAAATCCGCGCCAAGATCAGACAAGGGCAATACGAGTTCTCTGAACATGCAGTCAGTCAAAGCATTTTGCGCCGCATCAATGCAGTTATCCGTCTCGTCCGTTGCTGAAAATCATTACCCTCTACGAACCCAATCCGAGCCAGTGGGCAGATTTCAGGATCAGGAGAACGTGAAATGGCTGATGACGTTTGGAAAGAGACAATGGCGGAACAAAGAGTGACCTATACACTGGTCGTTGGCGACAAGTTCTTTGCCATCGAGAACGTGCCCGCCAGAGTATGCTTGGAGACGGGTGAGCGATTCTTTTCACCGGAGACTGTGGAGCGGTTGCAGCAGATGGTTTGGGGACAAAAACGGCCCACACGTGCCATCGAGACGCCCGTGTTTGATTTTGCGTCCTAGTTTGCAGCAAGTTGTTTTTGCGATTTGCCGTTGGTTCAGTTGTGGTTTTCGTGACCATACGCCCCAGGTGGCAGACAGTGAGAAGCCTAATCACGCTGCCACGCACCACAAGCCATAAAATAGAACCACCATCGCATCTTGCAAGTTTCCGTCAAGACCTTGAATCCTTTTCAACGAGACTGAACTGCGCAAATCGGTCACTCCCAATTCGCTGTTCGACATCCTTCATTCGGACAATTACCATGAGCTTATTTGATCCTGTTCCCGGCCAGCAAGTCTCTGGCCCTCAACTCCCCAGCTACGAAGACCTTCAAGGTTGCATCCGATGTGGGCGTTGTTTACCTGTCTGCCCGACGTATCAGCAGACGCAACTGGAAATGTTCTCGCCGCGCGGACGGTTAAGCCTGCTGCGCGCGGTGGAGGACGGCACGCTCGACCTGTCGGCCGGCGTCGAAGAGCATCTCTATCACTGCCTGGACTGCCGCGCGTGCAACACCGTCTGCCCGCCCGGCGTTCACATCGGCGAACTCATCTTGCACGGTCGCGTGGCGATTGAAGAAAAGCACCCGCGGCCCTGGCCAATGAAGTTTGTGCTGCAAAACGTCCTCATCAGCGCAGAGCGGGCCGAAGTTATCTCGGGGCCGCTGCGGCTGATTCAGGCGTTGAAGCTGGATCGGTTCGGCGCATGGCTCTTGGGTGGGATCCCGGGCATCGGCAGGAAATTGCGCGAGCTGGTCGAGTTTGCGCCGCGCATGGGCAAACCGATTCGGAGCGAATTGAGACTCGTCACCCCAGCCAGAGGCGAGACACGTCATCGTGTGGCGTTCTTCCTCGGTTGTATGATGAACGTCGCCATGCCCGACACAAGTCGGGCGACGGTGCGCCTGTTGACCAAGCTGGGCTGCGAAGTGGTAACGCCGCAGGGGCAGGCGTGCTGCGGCGCTCCGCAAGACGACCAGGCGATGCGGGGGTTTTCGCGCGACTTGGCCCGCCGCAACATTGCGCTGTTCGAAAAGGTTCTGGATGATGTTGAGGCGGTTGTCACCGACTGCGCGGGATGCAGCGGGTCATTACGTGAATATGCCGAGTGGCTGCACGACGATCAAAAGTGGGCCGCGCGCGCGAACCAGTTCAGCCGCAAGGTGCGCGACGTGACCGAGTACGCCGATTCGATCTGGCCTGAAGAACTGCGCCCGCGTTACCCGAAACAGGCTCGCGCAACGTATCACGATCCATGCCATCTGTCGAACGTGCAGGGTGTGCGCAAACAGCCGCGCAACTTGCTCAAGCGCGTCGAGGGACTAGACATGCGCGAGCTGGCGGACTCGTTCCCGGTGCGCTGCTGTGGCAGTGCGGGCATCTATAACATCACGCACACGCCGATGGCGCTCGAATTGCTAGACCGCAAGATGGACGACATCCATGCGACGGGCGCGGAACTGGTCGTGAGCGCGAATCCGGGCTGCCTGATGCAGCTCGAGTGGGGCGTCAAGCGCAACGGCCAAGAGATGCAAGTCAAGCATTTAGTGCAAGTATTGGATGAGAGTATCAGGACCTAGCGACTCGGGCAGGGTTCCGGGTTGTTGATCCCAACAGAGGGTAAGTGGATGGAAACGCCTTTAGAACCTGTAGCGAATGTTTTAGCATCTGGAGCGCCAACGCGTTTTGCGGGTGTGCGCTTTCAATCCGTTGGAAAGGTCTATCACTTTGACGCCTCGGCTCAGGCTGATTTGCGCGTGGGCGACTATGTCATCGTCGAGACGGCGCGCGGTCGCCAGATGGGCCAAGTCGCTTCCGTCGAGCCGTTCACAGCCAAGCGCCCGACCGAAGGGCCGCTCAAGCCGATCGAGCGGCGAGCCACCGGGCGCGACCTGGCCGTCCGCAAATATTGGGAAGGTAAAGAGCTTGAGGCGATGATCATCTGCCGTGAGGTGAACAAGAGCCTGAGCCTGCCCATCAAGATCGTCAAGGCCGAGTACAGCTTTGACGGCACACGGCTGACGTTCCTTTACAGTGCAGACTCGGAAGAAGAAAAGGTGGACACCAAGGACTTGCGGCAAGAGATGACCAAGTCCTTCCGCGCACGTATCGAGATGAAGCTCGTCGGCCCGCGCGACGTGGCCAAGCTGCTCGGCGGCTTTGGCGCATGCGGCGAGGTGCGCTGTTGCTCGCGCTTCCTCACCGAGTTCAGCCCGGTCTCGATCAAAATGGCAAAGGAGCAGGGCATTAGCTTGAACCCGCAAGAGATCACGGGCATGTGCGGGCGACTGCGCTGCTGCCTGGTGTACGAGTACGAGCAGTACGTCATGGCGCGCAAGAGCCTGCCCTCACGCAACAAAGAGATCGGCACGCCGCACGGCCGGGGCACGGTCATTGATATTTTGCCCCTCAAGGAGTCGGTACTCGTGCAGGTCGGCGAGCAGCAGTTCGAAGTTCATCGCGAGCAGATCGTGCCGCTGGAGGAATGGGAAGCGCTGCAAAAGCGCGCCGCCGAGCCATGCCAGGGCGGCGAGAATTGCACCTGTGGTCTGCACAAGCTCAAGTCGCAGGCGCCCTCGGAAGATAAAGCTCAAGCGCCGGCCGTGAACAAACCCGAGCGCAGCCAGCGTCCCGAGCGAGCCGAGCGCCGGGACCGGCGCGATCAGCGCCAAAATCGCCGCCCCGAACGCCAGGCAGACAAGCCTGCCTCGAGCAGGCCGGCGGGTGACGCGCCCGGCCCGACGGAACGGCGCAGCCCTCGCCCGCGCAAGCTATCACCCCAGTCACGCGAACAACATGATGAGCCGTCTGCCTGAAACATCCGCGCCATCTGCCCCGGCCTTTTACGTCCGTGACGTGCCGGTCCATGGCGACCTGATCCTTGCGCCGATGGCGGGCTTTTCCGATGTGCCTTACCGCTTGATTTGCCGTGAGCACGGCTCGGCCATGAGCTACACCGAGTTCGCGTCGGTCGAGGGCGTGGTCTGGCATAGCCGGCGAACGCGCCGGATTTTGAATTATCTTCCCTCCGAGCGGCCCGTGACGTTCCAGATCTTTGGCGCGGACGAAGATGCCCTCGTGACAAGCGCGCAAAAGATAGAAGAGTGGGGGCCGGATATCATTGACGTGAACCTTGGCTGCTCCACGCCCAAGGTCTCCGGCCGGGGCGCAGGCGCGGGTCTTTTGCGCGACCCGGCCAAGATTGGCCGTCTCTTTGGCCGATTGTCGCACACGCTGCGCGTGCCGGTCACAGCCAAGATTCGATTGGGCTGGGACAACGAATCGCGCAATTACTTGCAGGTAGCGCACGTCCTGGAAGACAACGGCGCGTCGCTCATTGCCGTCCACGGGCGGACGCGCGCGCAAGATTATACCGACCCGGTGGACTGGGACGCGATTGCCGAGGTCAAGCGGGCGGTCAGGATTCCGGTTCTCGGCAACGGCGGCGTGGTGCGCGTCGCCGACATTGGGCGTATCAAGCAGCACACCGGCTGTGACGGCGTGATGATCGGGCATGGCGCGATGGGCCATCCGTGGATTTTCCAGCGCCGCGACCGTGAGGAAATCCCCTTCACCGAAAAGATGGCTATGATGCGCCGCCATCTTTTGGCGATGGTGGATTACTATGGCGAAGAAAAAGGCGTGGTGCTGTTCCGCAAGCACGCCGTGCGATACCTCCGCGGGACGCCCAATATCACCCAGTTGCGCATCGCACTGCTCACGCATGAGAGCCTGGCCGAGGTCATGCGGGCGATGGATGCCTACGAAGCGCACGTGTGCGCGGTCGAGTCAGGCGAGTGGCAGGCGGAGCTTGGCGTATGGAAGTTGGAAAACTGTTTGATCGAGGAATAACATGGAGACTAGCATTCTGTCCGAACTGGTACAAGCCGTCGGCGGCGACGGGCGCATAAGCACTGCGCCTGAAGACCTGGCCTCGTATGCCTACGATGGCACGTGGGCGGAAGTGCGGCCCGACGTCGTCATTCATCCGCAGACGACGGAGCAGGTTGCAGCGGTATTGCGTATCGCCGATGAAAAGCGCATCCCCGTCGTGCCGCGCGGCGCGGCCACGGGACTGGCGGGCGCGGCGGTGCCGGTGCAAGGCTCGATCTGCCTCAACATGGCGCGGATGAACCGCATCCTCGAAATCTCGACCGCCGACACGCTCGCCGTTGCCGAGCCTGGCGTGGTGACGTACGATCTGCAAAAGGCGGTCGAAAAGGTCGGATTGTTCTATCCGCCCGATCCGGCCAGTGTCTATCAATGCACGCTGGGCGGCAACGTGGCGACGAACGCGGGCGGGCCGCGCTGCCTCAAATATGGCGTCACCGCCGATTACGTTCTGGGGCTGACGGTCGTATTGCCCGGTGGTCAAGTGATGCACACAGGCAGCCGGACGATCAAAGATGTGGCGGGCTATAACCTCACGCAGTTGTTCGTCGGCTCGGAAGGGACACTCGGCGTCGTCACGGAAATCACCGTGCGCCTCATCCCCAAACCTGCCGCGCAGTTGACGGCGCTGGCCGCCTTCCCCAAGCTGGCCGATGCGTGCACCGCGGTGGGCAACATTCTGCAGGCGGGCGTTGTGCCGCTTGTGACCGAGATCATGGATCAAGGCACGACGAAAGCCATCGAAGATTTCAAGCACCTGGGATTGCCGACGGATGTTGAAGCGTTGTTGCTCATCGCGGTAGATGGCGACGCCGACTTGATTCAGAAAGAGATCGTCATCGTCGCAGACATTTTGAAAAAATCCGGCGCGCGCGAGGTGCGCCCGGCCAAGACGGCGGAAGAGTCCGAAGCGTTGTGGGAAGCCCGGCGCAGTGTCAGCCCTGGCATCGCGCGGCTGGCACGCAACAAGCTGGGCGAAGACATCGCGGTTCCCCGCAGCCAGATTCCGGCGATGGTTGCGCGCTTGCAAGACATTGCTCGCGCCAACGATGTGCGCATCGTGGTGTATGGCCATATCGGCGATGGCAACCTGCACCCGACCGTGCTGTGTGACCGGCGCGACGGCGAGCAGATGAAGCGCGTCGAAAAAGCCGCAGGCGAAATCCTGGATGCGGCGATAGCGCTCGGCGGCACGCTCACGGGCGAGCATGGTATCGGCATTTTCAAGCGCGATCACGTCATCGGCAGCCTTGACCCGGTCAAGCTGTCGTACATGATGGCGATCAAGAAACTGTTTGACCCGAACAACATTCTGAACCCTGGCAAGAAATTGCCCAATGAGGACTTGGTCTTGCCTGCTGTGTAAATCCTACTATAATCATAGCAGCTATCCGAGTTCAGTCCAGAAGGGACATGGAAAAGAGGTGCGTGATGCTAAAGCGTGTTTATATTGACAAT
Organism: uncultured Anaerolineae bacterium; assembly: GCA_964353405.1. Lineage (GTDB taxonomy): Bacteria > Chloroflexota > Anaerolineae > Fen-1058 > Fen-1058 > JBGLNJ01. The sequence goes on along the minus strand of CAYGWJ010000038.1, from coordinate 5,697 downwards.
TACAAGAGCCTTGTCAATTTTGAACTCGCTCTTACTTCAATTAATCTATTCCTTGGTGCAAATGGTAGTGGCAAGTCGGCTGTGTTTGAGGTGTTGCGCCGAATTCAAGGCTTTGTAGGTGGTATGGGGCGAGCCATCGATCTTTTCAGTGCTGATAACCGAACGCGATGGCAGACTTCTTCTGGTCAGACTTTTGAACTAGAGATTGAGGGAAATGAGGGAATTTACAGGTATGAGCTTTCCATTGAGCATTTTGAAGAAAGAAAGAAAGCGCGAGCAAGGTATGAACGTTTGTGGTTCAATGATAAGCCGTTGTTAAAGTTGGAGAATGGAGATGTTCAACTATACCGTGACGATCATTCGGTTGGACCTACCTATTCAGTTGATTGGTCTCTGTCGGCTGTTGGCGCGATTCCTCCCCGCCACGACAATACCCGATTGACTTGGTTCAAGGATTGGCTGGACCGTCTTATCATCGTTCACATTGTCCCTGTTATGATGAGCGAGGCAAGTCCACAAGAAGAATCTTTGCCGTCGCCACACTTGGAAAATTACACTTCTTGGTATCGCTCTATCTCACAGGATCAAGGTATGGCCTATCAATTGACCAGCGCGTTGAGGGATGTTTTGCCAGGATTTGAGTACTTTCGTTTTGAGCCTGTAAGTGAGACGGCCAGGTTGCTCAAAGTATATTTTCGCGATGAAGAAGCTCAGGCTCGAATAGGCTACAACTTCCATGAATTGTCAGATGGGCAACGTATGCTAATAGCGTTATACACGCTGCTCTATTTTGTGCGTACTGATCAAAAATGCCAGTTCACGTTGTGTCTCGATGAACCTGAAAATTTTGTAGCGTTGCCGGAAATACAACCGTGGCTCACCAAGCTTTACGATAGTTGTGTGGAAAATCGGGTGCAGGCCTTAGTGATCTCACATCATCCGGAGTTAATCAATTACCTGCTGGCATCTCCAGTAGGGTATTGGTTCGAAAGGCAGAGTAATCGTCCTACACGTGTTAAACCCATCAGAAATGAACCTGGAGGGTTGCCGCTTTCGGAGGTCGTGGCGCGAGGCTGGCTCAATGGGTGACTATACGCAGGTTGTGATTTTGTGTGAGGATCGTCAACAAGAGGTCTTTGCGCGGCACTTTTTGGTCACATGTGGAGTCAACCATCATCGCATTCGTGTTCGAGTTTCTCCGTTCGGGAGGGGCGCAGCCGAGCAGTATGTTCGCAACCAGTATCCGGCTGAGGTGCGAGAATACCGCGCCCGGCGCAATCATCTCAACATAGCCCTGGCTGTCATGCTGGATGCCGATACTGGGAATGTGGTTGAACGTCTGCAAGAACTGGAAAACAACTTGAGCCAAATGTCTCTGCCTCAGCGCCAAGCCGACGAAAAGATCGGGATTTTTGTCCCCAAGAGGAATATCGAGACGTGGATCCACTACTTGCAGGGCGAGACGGTGAATGAGACGGACGAGTATCCAAGGTTCACAGGTAATGAGGGAGCCTGCAAACCTGGGGTCGAACGGTTGGCAAGGAACCGCCATGCTCCTTTGTCTGAGGATGCTTCCCCATCGCTGAGAGCCGCCTGTGACGAATTGCCCAGGATATTGTAGCGTCCATACTGCAAATTTTCGGAACTTTATGCGATAGGGTTTTGCCTGGACTCTATCGGTTGCACAACACTCAGATTGCCCTACCTCGACACCGCATAGGAGACGTTCACGATGAACGTTCGCCGGTTCTGCTTGAGCACTGCGTTGATTGTGATTCTTCTCCTGATAGCTTGTGGGACACCTGTGGCTCCAACCGCTTCTGCCCCTGTCACACAAAAATCTGCTATCGCAGTGCCGCCCTCGCTCGTTCCGGCCACACCGCTAACTCCTATCGTGCTGCCCAAAGATGCAACCATCACCCTCACGTGGTGGGGTCAATCTACTTTTATCCTCAAGACGAGCACGGGCCTCAACGCGCTTCTCGATCCGACCGGCCCCGGCACGGGCTACAGTATTCCCCTGCAGACGGGCATTGACCTCGTCACGGTCAGTCACGAGCACTCGGATCACAACGCAGTCAATCTGGCAGCGGGCAGTCCACTCGTCTTGAGAGGTCTGGCGGGCAACGATTGGGCCAAGGATTGGGCCAAGGATTGGGCCAAGATTGACCAGACCGTGAAAAGCGTCCGCGTGCGGACGGTGGGCGTGTATCGCGACGATTCACAAGGTTCCAAGCGCGGCAAGAACGCCATCTTTGTCTTTGACGTGGACGGCCTGCGATTGGCTCACCTGGGCGACCTGGGCCACGCCCTTTCGCCCGAACAGGTCAAGGACATTGGCCCAGTGGATGTGATCCTGATCCCCGTGGGCGGGTTCTAAACAATTGACGGCAAGACAGCGACAGAAGTCGTGAACCAACTCAACCCCAAGGTCGTCATCCCCATGCACGTCAAGACGCCTGATCTTGCCGCGTCGCTCGCGGGCGTATTGGCTCTGGTGGATGATCTCGTCAAGGCGATAGGCAACACGGCTACCGTGAGCGAGGTCGGGCAGACTGTGACCATCGAGCGCAAGTTGCCTGCCGGCCGCACGGTCATGGTGATGAAATACATCATGGTGATGAAATACAGATGAATAAGCAGCCGGTTTCCAAAGAGTTGATAGAGCTGGTTCGTCAAGAGTTTGCATTGCCGTGGTATGGCATCCATGGCATCTCGCACTGGGTACGCGTAAGGGAAAATGGGCTTTTGCTTGCTCATATGACCGGCGCCAGCACTGACGTGATCGAGTTTTTCGCATTTCTCCACGACTCTAAGCGGCTCGACGATGGATGGGATCGGGAGCATGGCAGAAGGGCGGCCGAGTTCATCAGGACTCTTCAAGGTTCACTTGTCAACCTTGCCGATCAGGATTTCGATCGCCTGGTGTATGCCTGTGAGCGCCACAGTGATGGTCTGATCGAGGCAGATATCACCGTTCAAACTTGCTGGGATGCTGACCGGTTGGATCTGGGGCGGATTGGTATCAAGCCAGACTCTCGCTATCTCTGTACACACGCTGCTCGGGAGCAGACGATGATTGAATGGGCATTTCTCCAGAGTCGCCAGGTAAGGCAATGTGATGAGGTTTGAATGCCAGATGTTCTCTCCGCCTGACGGTTCATCGTCGGGCATTTTGTGTCTTGGCGTCTTTGTGGTAAATTAGGGGCTTGACCACAAGTTCACCAGACCCTATGCGAGGCTAACCAATGGACAACGAACCACAACGAGTTCTACTGGTCATGGCTCATCCCGACGATGCCGAGTTTTCTTGCGGTGGGACGTTAGCCAAGTGGGCGCGTGATGGCAAACAGATTCGCTATCTCTTGCTCACGTGCGGCGACAAGGGCAGCGACAGCCCCGACGTGACGCCAGAGATGTTGTGCGCCGATCGCCAGGCCGAACAGCGCGCGGCGGCGGCCGTCATCGGCGTGAAAGAGGTGGTGTTCCTGCACAACCTGGATGGCGAGCTGGTCAACACACTCGAGGTGCGGCGCGACATTGTGCGCGAGATTCGCCGCTGGAAGCCGCACGTCGTCGTGACGAACGATCCGACGACCTATTTCCGGGCAAACGCTTACATCAATCACTCGGATCATCGCACGGCCGGCGCGACCACGCTCGATGCGGTCTTTCCGGCGGCGGGCAACCGGATGTATTTCCCCGAGCTGCTGGCCGAAGGCTTTGAGCCTCATCCGGTCAAGGAAATCTGGCTGACCGGGTCGAACGAGCCGAATATGTGGGTGGATGTGACGGATACACTCCAAATCAAGCTGGCCGCGCTCCAGCAGCACAAGAGCCAAATCAAAGATATGGCGGAAATGGACAAGCGCCTCCGCGAGCGGCTGCGCCGCCCCGATGTGGATCGAGAAATGTATGCCGAGTCGTTTCGTGTGCTCAAGTTGGGTTAAAGCATCGAGGGTGAAACGTCAGGCCCTTTGACGTTTCACGTTTGACGGAGAACCATGTCTCTTATTTCACCTGGTCTGGCTATATCGGCGCTTGTCGCTACCGCCTATGGCGCTGCATTTCATCTCTGGCGGGGCGGCGGATTCGGAGTGTTGTTGCGCTACCTCATCGCCGCGTGGGCCGGCTTTGCGGCGGGGCAAGTCGTGGGTTGGCTAGGAGGCTGGGAGTTTTTGATGCTGGGGCAGGTTCACGTGCTGGAGGGCACGCTGGGCAGCGTTGTGCTCATGGTCATGATGAGCTGGCTCGCTGCGTCACCCTCAGAGCCGGCTTGACCCCTTTACCTTTACGTAGGGCCGGGTTCACGCTGTCGCCGTCAGCGCGGTCTCGGGCACGGCGATGGTGACCGCTGTCCCGCGTCCGGCGGCGCTTACACTCGCAGCCATCCACCCACGACGGCCAGCAGGGTGCTGCCAGGGTAGTTCTAGCCTCAATACTGTTTAGTATTACAGCGCAATGTTAGCCCATTGGGCCTGATTTAGCCTAAAAACATTAGGCATGGTATCGTTCTCCAACCACTGGGAATGAGAAGGAGACAATGACCATGCCGACCGAGATCATAACAGAAACTTGTCCTGCGCCCCGCTTCGCGTGCAATTTGATTCCGGTCGACATCAAGCAGTTTGTTGAAGAACTGGAGGTGTATCACGCCCGTTTTGAGCCTGCCTTTCGCTGTCCCGAGCAAGCCGCGTGGGCCGCGGTGTATCTGAAAGGCTTGTTGGGTGACGTGCCGCGCAAGACGGCCGAGCGGATGGCGCTGGATCAAGGCGAGAACCCGCGCGACTTGCAGCACTTTCTGGGGCAAAGCCCTTGGCGGACCGGCGAGTTGCTCACGATTCACCAGCAGTTGATCGTTGAAACGCTGGGAGAAGACGACGCCGTAGCCTTGATTGATGAATCGGGCAACGTCAAACAGGGAAACGAGTCGGTGGGCAAGCTCGCCAACTCCCAGAATGGCGTGTACGTGGGCTATGCCAGCCGGAAGGGCTACAGTGTGGTGGATGGGCGATTGTACCTGCTGCCCGACTGGTTTGACGAAGCGCAGGCCGAACGGCGCAAAAAGTGTGGCGTACCGGAAGACCTGACTTTCAAAACTAAACCGGCGATTGCGCTGGAATTGTTGCAGGCCGCGCTCCAGCGCGGCGATTTTCCGTTCCGCTGGGTGGCGGCCGATGCCTTGTACGGTGATACGCCGAGTTTTCGAGATGGCATAGCGCACCTGGGCAAGTGGTACTTTACAGAAGTGGCGCGCTCGACCCTGATTTGGCGGAGCCGCCCAGCGGTCGTGTTGCCGCGCCAGTCGCGTCATCGGCGATATCCCGCTTGCCGTCACCTGCGGACGCCCAACTACCGCTCGTCGCGTGTAGACGAGGTGGTGCCCCACATCCCGAAAGAAGCTTGGTTGCGCGCGACGATCAAGGAAGGCAGCAAAGGGCCGATTGTCTGTGATTTTGCCTTCCTGCGCGTCATCGAATCTCGTCAAGGCCAGCCCGGCCCAGAACTCTGGCTGGTCATCCGGCGCAACGTGCAAGACCCGACCGAGATCAAGTTCTACTTGAGCAATGCGTCCGACGACACCCCGCTGGTCGAGTTGGTGCGAATCAGTGGCATGCGCTGGCCGATGGAGAGCATCTTTGAAGAGAGCAAGGGCGAAGTCGGCTTTGACCATTATGAAACCCGGAGTTGGTTGGG
>CAYGWJ010000037.1:0-17140 GCA_964353405.1 uncultured Anaerolineae bacterium | reverse complement strand
TCCTTTGAAAGAACGTCTGTATGGCCTCACCAGCCTTCGAAAGTTGAAACATGGTGGCACCTCCTCGATGGTACTATCAAGGATGCCACCATTGTGTCAGTTTGTAAATGCCTGACATAACTTAGCTTGATGCGTATGGGGGTCTCCCCGCCCAGCCTAATAAGTATGATATTTATAGTAGATATTGACAAACTAATTGGGATATGCTATAATCCCATCCGAAACAGGCATGGGCAATACTGTCTAGATAAGGCTGGAGTCGAGCCTTTAGGCGGGCAAACACCGGCTAAAGCCTTGACTCCAATGCGCTAACTAAACAGTATTGCAGGTAGGGGCAATCCTATGTGATTGCCCACACAAAACAGGAGGGCATCGAAGCAGCATGGCCGAGACATTGGAAATCCGCGACCTGCACGCGACCGTCGAAGATAAGGAAATTCTAAAAGGCGTCACGCTCACCATCAACCAGGGCGAGATTCACGCGTTGATGGGCCCCAACGGCTCTGGCAAGAGCACGCTGGCCTATGCGCTCACGGGTCACCCCAAGTACAACATCACGCAAGGTGAGGTGCTTTACAGGGGCCGCAACATTTTGAAACTGCCCGCCGACGAGCGAAGCAAGCTCGGGCTGTTCCTGGCCTTCCAGTATCCTGTGTCGGTGCCGGGCGTTTCGGTCGCCAACTTTTTGCGAACGGCCATCAACGCGCGGCGCAAGTCCGCCGGCAACGGGCAGACCAAAGGCATCTCCATCCCGGAATTCCGCAAGCTGTTGCGTGAAAAGATGAAGATGCTTAACGTGGATGAAGCCTTTGCTGGCCGCTACCTCAACGACGGATTTTCCGGCGGTGAAAAAAAGCGCGTGGAAATCCTGCAGATGGCGGTGCTCGAGCCGCAGATGGCGATTCTGGACGAGACCGATTCGGGCCTGGATATTGACGCGCTCAGGGCCGTGTCGGAAGGCGTCAATCGCCTGGCCGGGCCGCACATGGGCCTCCTTGTCATCACGCACTATCAGCGTCTGCTCGATTACATCAAGCCGCAATTCGTCCACGTCCTCCTGAGCGGCCGTATCGTCGAATCGGGCGGACCCGAGTTGGCGCTCGAGTTGGAGCAACGAGGTTACGACTTTATCCGGGTCAAGCACGGAGAAGCGCCCACCGGCAAAGATTAGCGTTTCCCTTCTCGCTTGGGGAGAATCCCTGTAGGAGAAGGGTAGGGGGATGAGCAACTCCCTTGTCCCTGTGGGACAAGGGTTGGGATGATGAGCAACTCTCTTCTCCCTGTGGGCCAAGGGTTGGGGGACGAGCAACTCCCTTCTCCCTGTGGGACAAGGGTTGGGGGATGAGCAACTCCCTTCTTCCCTGTGGGAGAAGGGTTGGGGGATGAGCAACTCCCTTTTCCCTGTGGGACAAGGGTTGGGGGGATGAGCAACTCCCTTCTCCCTATGGGCCAAGGGTTGGGGGATGAGCAACTCTCTTCTCCCTATGGGACAAGGGTTGGAGATGAGCAACTCCCTTCTTCCCTGTGGGACAAGGGTTGGAGATGAGCAACTCCCTCCTTCCCTGTGGGACAAGGGTTGGGGGGATGAGCAACTCCCTTCTCCCTGTGGGAGAAGGGTTGGGGATGAGGGTTGATATGGCTACGGAATCAGATCGAACAGCAGTACAAGGGATTGGGGATTACAAGTACGGGTTCAGCCAGCCGGAGAACTATGTCTTCAAGAGCCGCAAAGGGCTTTCCCGCGAAATCGTCCAGGAAATCTCGTGGATGAAGGGCGAGCCCGAGTGGATGCTCAAGTTCCGGCTCAAGGCCTACGACCACTACCTCAAGCGGCCCATGCCCACTTGGGGCGGCGACCTGTCCAAGTTGGACATGGACGATATTTACTTTTACGTGAAACCTTCGGACAAGCCCACGGCCAGTTGGGACCAGGTGCCGGAAGACATCAAGCGGACGTTCGACAAGCTGGGCATCCCGGAAGCCGAGCGCAAATTCCTGGCCGGCTCGGGCGCGCAGTACGAATCCGAAGTCGTCTATCACAACATTAAAGAGAGCCTTACCAAGCAGGGTGTCATCTTTCTGGGCAGCGACGACGGGCTGAGGCAATACCCGGACATTTTCAAGAAATACTTTGCCACCGTCATCCCGCACACCGATAACAAGTTCGCCGCGCTCAACAGCGCCGTGTGGTCGGGCGGCTCGTTCCTCTATGTGCCGGAAGGCGTGCATGTCGAGCTGCCGCTGCAAGCCTATTTCCGCGTCAACGCGCAGAGCATGGGCCAGTTCGAGCGGACGCTCATCATCGCCGAAAAAGGCTCGTACGTTCACTATATCGAAGGCTGCACCGCGCCGATCTATTCCAGCGACTCGTTCCACAGCGGCGTGATCGAGATCATCGTCAAGGAAGGCGCGCGCGTGCGTTACTCGACCATTCAGAACTGGTCCACCAACATGTACAACCTCGTCACGCAGCGCTCCGTCGTCTATCGTGACGGGACGATGGAATGGGTGGATGCGAACCTCGGCAGCAAGCTCACCATGAAATACCCGGCCGTCTATATGATGGAGCCGGGCGCCAAGGGCGAGATCCTTTCGATTGCGTTCGCGGGCAAGGGCCAGCATCAGGATGCGGGCGGCAAGGTCGTCCACGTTGCGCCGCACACGCGCAGCAAGATCACCAGCAAGTCCATCAGCAAGGACGGCGGGCGCGCTTCGTATCGCGGCCTGCTCAAAGTCTACAAGGGCGCTGAAGGCGCACAGTCGCACGTGCAGTGTGACGCGCTCCTGCTGGACGAAAAGAGCCGCACCGACACGTACCCCTACATCGAAGTGGACGAAGACAAGGTGACGATTGGTCACGAGGCGACGGTGAGCAAGATCGGCGACGAGCAACTGTTCTACCTGATGAGCCGAGGCCTCAACGAAGTGGACGCGCGCACCATGGTCGTGTCCGGCTTTATCGAGCCGCTCGTCAAGGAACTGCCGATGGAGTACGCCGTCGAGATGAACCGGCTGATCCAGCTTCAAATGGAAGGCTCGGTCGGATAATTCTCAAATCTCAAATCTCAAATCTCAAATCTCGAATCTCAAGGTCGAATTTGAGATTGGCATAGGAGCATCAACGTTGACGCTCGTCGAAACTGCAACCAGGACAGATAGCACCTTAACAGGCTTTACGCGTGAATCACTCGATGCGCTCATCGCCGCGCGCTGTGAGCCGGCCTGGATGCGCGACCGGCGGTTGGAAGCGTGGCGCGTTTTGCAGAACACGCCGTTTCCCACCCTGTCGGACGAGCCGTGGCGGCGCACAGACATCAAGAGTCTGCGCCTGAATGAATTTGGTCGTAGGGGCGACCCGATGGGGTCGCCCACTGCCGGGTCGCCCACTGCCGGGTCGCCCTCGCTCAAAGGCTTGCCGCTGGATTGGACGCGCGCGCTCAAATTCATGCGGGACATCTCGGGTGCCCTGTTGGCCGTGGATGGCGCGGTGAAAGGTTATGCCGTGACGGATGAACTAGGCTCCAGCGGCGTGATTTTCACTGACATGGACACTGCCCTGCGCGAGCACGGCGACCTGCTGGAGCCGTATTTCATGACGCAGGCCGTCAAGTTCGACGACGATTACTTTGCCGCGCTGCACGGCGCGTTCTGGCAAGGCGGGACGTTCCTGTACGTGCCGCGCAATGTGCAAGTCAAACTGCCGCTGCGGAGTTTTACCTGGCTCAGCCAGAGCGATGCCAGCGCCCCCCACACACTCGTCATCCTGGAGCCGGGCAGCCGCGCCGTGTTGATTGACGAATACGCCTCGGCGCGCAAAGGCGGTCCGGCGTTCAACGCGGGCGCGGTCGAGCTGTTCCTCGAGGACGGCGCGCAATTGGATTACGTGGGCATCCAGGACTGGGGCCGCAGCGTTTGGAACTTCTCCAACGAGCGCGCGCTGGTGAATCGCGATGCGACGCTGCATTGGGTCATCGGAGGGCTGGGCAGCCAGCTCACCAAGACTTTCCTCGACGCGCAGTTGATTGGGCCGGGGGCTACGGCGCTGCTTTCCGGCGTGTTCTTTGCCGATGGCACTCAACACCTTGACCTGGACACGGAGCAGAATCACGTCGCGCCCAATACAAAGAGCGATTTGCTCTACAAGGGCGCATTAAAAGATCAGGCCAGGTCGGTCTGGCAGGGCATGATTCGCGTCGCCAAGCAGGCGCAAAAGACCGATGGCTACCAGGCTAATCGCAATTTGCTTCTGAGCGACAAGGCGCGCGCTGACTCGATTCCCGGCCTGGAGATTCTAACGGACGACGTGCGCTGTACTCACGGCTCCACCGTCAGCCGGATTGACGAAGAAGAAGTCTTTTACCTGATGTCGCGCGGGATTGACCGGGTGGAATCCGAAGGGCTGTTGGTCAATGCGTTTTTTACGCCGGTGCTGGATCGCATCCCGCTGGCCAGTGTGCGCGAGCGATTAAAGAAGGAAATCGCCAAAAAGACGATGAGGTAGTAGAGTGTGACCGGCGCTCATCGCACCGGTCACATTATCATGGACGGGGAAAGGGTAGGGGGAGCATCATGTCGGACGCTGGATACGTTCATCCAAAAGTGTTGGTGGAAACGGATTGGGTCGCAGAACATCTCGACGATCCCAAGGTTCGGATCGTAGAATCGGACGAAGACGTTTTGTTGTACGAGATCGGCCACGTGCCCGGCGCAGTCAAGATTGACTGGCACACCGATCTGCAAGACCAGGTCGTGCGCCAATATCTCGACGCCGGGCACTTTGCCAGGTTGATGGCGGACAAGGGCATCGCCCGCGACACGACGGTGGTGTTCTATGGTGACAAAAACAATTGGTGGGCGTGTTATGCGTTCTGGGTGTTCAAGCTGTTCGGGCATCCTGATACCCGCGTCATGAACGGCGGGCGCAAAAAGTGGATTGACGAGGGTAGGGGGCTGAGCAAGCAAGCGCCGGGTTATCCCAGGACCGATTACGAGGCTCCGCGCCGCGACGACAAGACCATCCGTGCCTTTCGCGGTGACGTGATGGCGCATCTGCAAAAGAGGCTGCCTCTCGTGGACGTGCGCAGCCCGCAGGAATACACCGGCGAGCGCCTGCACATGCCCGATTATCCGAATGAAGGCGCGTTGCGCGGCGGTCACATTCCCGGCGCCAAAAGCATCCCATGGTCCAAGGCCGTGCAAGAAAATGGCACGTTCAAGCCGGCGGAGGAGCTCCAGGCGCTCTACGGCGATCAGGGCATCACGCCGGACAAACCCATCATTGCCTATTGCCGCATCGGCGAGCGCTCGTCGCACACGTGGTTCGTCCTAACTTTTCTGCTGGGCTATCCTGACGTTCGCAACTATGACGGCTCGTGGACGGAATGGGGCAACCTGGTAGACGCGCCGATTGAACGCTGACCCGAGCATGGATCGACAAGAGCAAATCGAGTTTCTGCTCGACCACTTTGAAAATCCGCGTCACAAAGCGCCGATGGACGGCGACGGCGTCGTGATGGTTGAAGGTGGCAATCCCGGCTGTGGTGACGTCGTTCGAATCTACCTCAAGGTCAATGGCGATGGAAAAGCCGCCGTGACCTTTGAGGGCGAGGGCTGCACGATCAGTCAGGCCTCTGCTTCGTACCTGGCCGAGTTTGCCAACGGAAAAACTCTGGACGAGCTGAGTCGTTTTGACCACAATGATTTGATGGATGCGCTGGGCCGTGAGATTGTCACCCAACGCACCCGCTGCGCTACACTTTCGCTGGACACGCTGCGCGCCGCCATCCGCAAGCGCGAGCGTGAGCTGATGGCCGCGCAGATCTAGTCGGATGACGCGAGCCGCCATCCCATGGCGGCCTGTAGGCTGATATGCCCATATCGGCCTGTAGGCTGATATGCCCATATCGGCAGAGTCGCATAAGGGGAGCAGGTGGTTTTGTTTTGCCAATCGGTCGGGGTGTGGTATACTCCCCGACCGATTGGCAAAAAAGGAAAATGCGAGATGCCCTCAACTGCTAACATGTTCGACGTGCGCGCCATCCGCGCCGACTTTCCGATCCTCGAACGCCAGGTGCACGGCAAGCGCCTCGTCTTTCTCGACAGCGCCGCTTCGTCGCAAAGGCCGCGCCAGGTGATTGACGTGATGGACGAGTATTATCGCCACAGTCACTCCAACGTTCATCGCGGCGTCCACGTGTTGAGCGAAGAAGCGACGGACCTGTTCGAAGCCGCGCGCAAAAAGGTGGCGCGGTTCATCGGAGCCAAATCCTCTCGCCAGGTCATCTGGACCCGCAACGCCACCGAAGCTATCAACCTCGTGGCGTATTCCTGGGGACGCGCCAACGTTCAACCAGGCGACGAAATCGTCGCCACCGAGATGGAGCATCACGCGAATTTTGTGCCGTGGCAGGTGCTCGCCCAGGAAAAAGGCGCCCGGCTGCGCTTTCTCCCTGTCAACGGCGACGGTCTCCTGCAACTCGAAAAACTCGACGAGCTTTTAAACGCGCGCACCAAATTGGTTGCCGTCACGCAGATGTCGAATGTGTTGGGCACCATCAACCCGGTCCCAGAGATCGCGGAGCGTGCGCACGCCGCTGGAGCGTTGTGTTTGGTGGACGGCGCGCAAAGTGTGCCGCACATGCCGGTTAACGTGCAAGAGCTGGGCTGTGACTTTTTGGTGTTCTCTGGTCACAAGATGTGTGGGCCTACCGGCATTGGGGTCCTTTGGGGGCGACGGGACTTGCTGGAAGCCATGCCGCCCTACCAGACCGGCGGCGAGATGATTCGCCGGGTCACCTTCGAGGGCGCCGAGTGGAATGACCTGCCGAGCAAATTCGAAGCGGGGACGCCCGCCATCGCCGAAGCGATTGGCCTGGGCGCAGCCGTAGACTATCTCAACGGGCTGGGCATGGCCGCCGTCCGCGCGCATGAAAAGGAAATCGTCGCTTACGCGATGGAGCGCCTGGGCGAAGTGCCCGGGCTAAAGCTGTACGGCCCGCCAGAGCCTGAACGACATGGGGGACTCGCAACGTTCACCCTCGAGGGTATTCACCCTCACGACCTGGCGACGATTCTGGATGCCGACGGCGTTGCCGTGCGTGCGGGTCATCACTGTGCCATGCCGCTTCACCTGAAGCTGAACCTGCCCGCCACGACGCGCGCCAGCTTTTACATCTATACCTTGCCCGAAGAAATTGACGCGCTGGTGGACGCGTTGTATCACGCCAAGCAGATCATGAGCCGCAAGCCTGCGCTGTAGCTGGCGCATCCGCACGCGCCAGGAGGAGCCTGTGGAAGACCTTTACCGCCAAGTCATCCTCGATCATTACCAGAACCCGCGCAACTATGGCACGCTCGAGCCGGCCGATATTTCTTACGAAGAAGACAATCCCGTGTGCGGCGACCACATCCGGCTCGACCTGCGCTTGCAGGATGGTCGAGTGACTGACGTGCGCTTTTCAGGGCATGGCTGCGCTATCAGCCAGGCGTCCGCTTCGATGCTCACCGAAGAGATTCAGGGCAAAACGCTCGACGAGCTAAAAGCATTCTCGAAGGATGACCTGCTGGACTTGCTCGGCATCCCGCTAGGCCCAGTGCGGCTCAAGTGCGCGTTGCTTTCGCTCAAGGTGCTCAAGGCCGGCGCGTACGGCATCACCGGTTGGCCGGACGAGGACGAAGAGTAGGGCAAGATGACCAGGTATCTGACGGTTGGAAAGACATCGGACATTGCACCGGGGACGGTGCGCATATTTGACGTGGACGGCCAGGCTGTCGCCGTGGCGAACGTGGACGGGCAGTTCTATGCCTTTGCCGATGTCTGCACTCATGATGACGGCCCGGTGGCTGAAGGCGAGCTCGATGGTTGTGTGATCGAGTGCCCGCGCCATGGCGCGCGCTTCGACATCACCACGGGCGCGGTGCTGTCCATGCCGGCCGTCGTCAATTTGCCGGTGTACGATCTCAAAATTGAGGGAGGCGAGGTCAAGATCAACCCTCAGCCCAAGTGATCGGACTTGTAAATCTTGGACCGGGCCGCGTGGCCCGGTTTTTTGTAACGAGGGTGTTGCCCAACACCGTTCTTTGTGCTACACTGGCGTTGCCACAGGCACGATCAGAGTTGTTCGTCAAGGGTAGAAACCCACTAGGAGAATGTGCGGTGGAAGAGTCAAACAAAATCCTCATCGTGGACGATCGCTCGGACGTCCGCTCGTTCCTGAGTGAGCTTATGCGCCTTGAAGGCTTTGAAACGGTCGAAGCCGTTGACGGCGATCAGGCCGTTGAACTGTCACGCCACGAGCGGCCTGCCGTGATTTTGATGGACATTATGATGCCGGGTCGAGACGGGTTGAGTGCAGTTCAAGCGATCCGCGCGGAAGACGACAAGGTTGGTATTATTGTCATGACGGCCTACGGCACCGAGCAGCGCGCCGTGCGCGCCATGCAGGTGGGTGCAGACGATTACATGCACAAGCCCTTTGACATGGAGGAGCTGCAAACCAAAACGCGCGCAGTGCTGCAAAAGAACTGGCTGCGCATCGAGAACTATAACCTGCACGAGCGGCTGGAAACCATCTTGAGCCGCTACATGCCGACGACCGTCGCTGACCGGCTCATTCGCGCGCCCGAGATGCCGAGCCTGGGCGGCGAGCGGCAAGACGTCACATTGCTATTTGCCGACCTGCGCGGCTTTACGGCTTTCGCCGCTGCAGCCGCGCCCGAGGATTTGCTTCAACACCTGAATCATCATCTGACCATGGCCACCGAGGCTATCCTGGCTGAGAATGGAACGGTGGACAAGTTCCTGGGCGATGGTGTGATGGCCATCTTTAACGCGCCCATGCGCGATTCAGAACATGTGTTCCATGCGGTACAGGCCGCCATTGCTATCCAGAAAAGCGCTGAAAACGTGGATTCGTCGTATGAACTGCTGGGACCCATGCGCTTCGGAATGGGCATTCACACCGGCGAGGCTGTCGTAGGCAACATCGGCGCAGCCCAACTGATGAGTTATACTGCCATCGGCGACGCTGTAAATGTGGCCAAGCGACTGGAAGAAAGCGCGAGGCCCGGGCAGATCGTCGTGAGCAACCAAATCGTGCAGTGCCTGGGCGGACGAGTTTTGACCAAGCCACTAGAGCCACTGGAACTAGAAGGCGTCAAGGACCCAATGCCGGTTTTTGAGGTCATTGGACTAAACGAATAACTTCCGACTATGTATATTATGTCATATATACGGATAATAGTTGACATAACTATATTGGCGACGGAGAAAACAAGACTTGGAAAATAGCAAGGTCTCTTTTTCAAAACTACTTTTGACAACACTCGTTGATCTTTTTCTCATTGGACTGGCATTTGGCGCCGGATATGGCACTGCCTACCTTGTTCAGCAGAGAAGTTCTTTACATAACGTCAAGCTCGACACATTTTGGGATGTATGGCAGCTAGTTGAAAAAGACTTTATTGGTACCTTACCCAGTCCGCAAGCGCGAGTCTATGGAGCCATTCGTGGCTCATTGACGTCGCTAAACGATCCCTATACTGCATTCGTTGAGCCAGATTCGCACCAGCGCGAGAAAGAAGATTTGCAAGGCAGCTTTGGCGGCATCGGCGTGACGATGCGCCGCAATGCTCAGGGCGATCTGGTCCTCACCCCCCTGCCCGATTCGCCCGCGCTCAAGGCGGGCGTCGAGGATGGCGATGTATTGGTCTCAGTGGACACCAGACCCATCACTCCGACCATGTCTTTTGACGACATTGCCGCTTTAGTACGAGGGCAGGTCGGAACCACGGTCAAGATCACCGTGCGGCATGCTGGCCAGAGCGATCTGATTTCGTTCACCATCACACGCCAGGTCATAGAGACACCTTCGGTAAACTGGCGACTCCTCGACGATTCGCCACAAATTGGCTATCTCGCGGTTGAACGATTTACCGAGCGCACCGGAGACGAAGTTCAGCGCGCGCTCGAGGATTTGAAGCAGAAAGGCTCCAGGCAGATCATTCTGGATCTGCGTGACAATGGCGGTGGTCTGCTCACATCGGCGGTGGATGTGGCGAGCCAGTTTATCGGCGACGGCGTCGTCCTGTACGAAAAACAAAAAGGCAAAGACGAACAGATGTTCCGCGTCAAGCCAGGCGGCCTGGCTACCGATGTGCCCATCGTGGCGCTGGTCAACCGTGCCACTGCCAGCGCTTCAGAAATTGTGGCTGGCGCACTGCGCGATCGTGGGCGCGCCGTCCTCATAGGCGAGCAGACCTACGGCAAAGGATCGGTGCAGCACATCTATGATCTGAATGATGGCTCGTCGCTGCACGTCACGGCCGCTGAATGGTTCACACCCAATCACCATCAATTGACCGGCAACGGGCTACAGCCGGACATCGCCACGCCGCGCTCGAATGACGACATCGCCGCCGGGCGCGACCCGCAGTTGGATCGGGCAGTGACCTATTTGAAGAACAGCAAGTAACTGGATGGTAGAGGTGATGGAATGGATTTTCTAAAGGGCATGCTCAAGCTTTTGGTGATATCGGTGCTGGTGGCGTTGGTCGCGGGTGTGGCCTACCTGGTTGGATTCGGAAGCGGCTACAGCGCCGGCGTGATGAACGCACCGGGCGCCGTCGCTGCAGTTCAGTCGTCGCCTGCTGCGCCATCCATCGAAGCAACGCCGACGCCACGACCGACCCTACCAGCCGTACCGACCAGGGCGCCGCGCGCGACCGCTACACCCGCTGCCTCGAGCGGCGCGTCGAGCGACGAAGAGGCAGCTTTCCAGATTTTTTGGGAAGCGTGGCGGCTGCTCAAAGACGAATACTATGGCGACCTGCCCGAGCCGACCAAGATGGCGCGGGCGGCCATCCGGGGTGTGCTGGCAACACTGGATGACAAGAACACTGGCCTTATCGAGCCCGAGATTGCCAAGATCATGAACCAAGACTCGTCAGGGTCCTTTGAGGGCATCGGCGCGGTGGTGCGGGTCAACCAGGACAATGTGCTCGAAATCATGCGCCTGTATCCTGGGCAGCCCGCCGAAAAAGCTGGCCTCAAAGAGGGCGATGCCGTCATCGCCGTGGATGGGCGCTCCATCGTCGGTTTCAGTGCGTACGAAGCGATCGCGCTCATTCGCGGCCCGGCCGGCACCAGCGTCAAACTGTCTATCATGCGCAAGGGCGAAGCCAAGCCTCTGGAAATCAGCGTGACGCGCGCCAAGATTACGATTCCACTTGTCCAGAGCAAGATGCTGGAGGGCAATGTCGCTTACGTCAGCCTGTCGAGATTTGACTCGCCCAATACCTCTAGCCAGCTCGAAAGCGCGATTCAAGACTTGCTGGCCAAAAAGCCCACAGGCCTGATCCTCGACCTGCGCGACAACCCCGGCGGTTACCTGCAGCAATCCATCCAGGTGGCCGACATTTTCCTCGATGGCGGCGTGATCGCCAGCGATAAAGACCGAGATGGAAACGGCCAGACATTCCGCGCGACCGCGAAAGGCGCGGCGCAGGACATCCCGCTGGTCGTGTTGGTGAATGGTGGCTCGGCCAGTGCGTCCGAAATCGTCGCGGGCGCGCTGCAGGATCGCGGACGGGCCAAGTTGATAGGTGAAACGACTTTCGGCAAAGGCTCGGTGCAGTTGCCGCATCAGCTTTCAGATGGCTCCGAGCTGCGCGTGACGATTGCCCACTGGTTCACGCCCAACGATCGCCAGATTGACGGCCAAGGCCTTACGCCCGACATCGCCGTGCCGAGGACGCAGGACGACGCCACGGCCGGGCGCGACCCGCAGCTCGATCGCGCCGTACAATATCTCATCAACGGCAAATGAAATGTGCTGCGTGAGCGGATCACGGTCCACCTCACGCAGCACACATCACGTGACAGAGTCTGGCTGAGAACATTCATGGACACCGGCATCAAAATCGTTGCGACCAACCGCAAAGCCACTCACGACTATACCCTCGAAGATCGCTTCGAGGCTGGGCTGGTGCTGCTCGGCACAGAAATCAAGTCTATCCGCGCAGGGCAAGCCAACCTGCGAGAAGGTTATGTGCAGGTGCGCGGCTCGGAACTGTGGCTGGTCAATACGCACATCGCGGCTTATGAACCCTCCGGGCGTGAAGGGCACGACCCGCTCCGGCCTCGCAAACTGCTCCTGAATCGCAAGGAGATTGCCAAACTCTTGAACCGCGTGCAGGAGCGAGGCTACACCATCATTCCCCTCAAGATCTATCTCAAGAATCGTCGCGCCAAGGTCGAAATTGCGCTGGCGCGTGGCAAGCGCCAGTACGACAAGCGCGAGGCCATCACCAAACGCGAGGCCGGTCGGCAGATCGAGCGGGCGCTCAAGGAGCGCAGCCGGTGAAAGCGCCGCCCGTTGCCCCAGACTTTGCCACGGCCAAGCGATTTGTCGTGGGTGGCCTGCCGCTCTATTCCATTCGCAGCATCAATGAACTGGACGCAGCTATGCAGGAAGCCATCTATCGTACACTTGTCCCCGACGAATTGCTCCTGCAATACAACGTTGATCCGCGAACGCTCTGCGACCCGGCGGGTGTCCGTGTGGTGCAATTCATCGGCGCCCATGGAACCAGTTCTTTTGAAATCAAGCTGTGGCATCAGATCGGCGCTCAAGACGCCCTGCTCTATCTGCAAATGGCCGACACAGCCAACAACCAACTCTCCGTCCTCTTCTTTGTAGTGAATGACCCGAACTCGCCGCGCTTTGACATTGACAAGTACTCGGATAGCGAGATGACCAAGTCCGGCACGGACAAGCGCAACGTCGAGGCCGAAGTAGCCGCGATGAAGGCAGGTCTTGCTCCTAACCAGACGCGGCGCGGCCTCCGACTCACGCGCAAGCTCATCCCGGCCTTTGAGGCATTTGTCTCGCGGCTAGGCCATCAGATATTCTTCATGGAGCCGCTCGGCTATCACACTGCGCTCCTCTTTGAGAGGTATGGCTGTGCCTATACCCAGGGACGCGCCAAGATGGAATGGATCAACCGCGAGTTTCGCCCCGGCGGCGCCCTCTATCACCGGCTGGACAATTCTACACCGTTCCGCCGCCCCGGAGCGGAATCCACCATTCGCGGCCGAAGCTGGGCTATCTACGATGGCCTCCTGGGCGAGCGGTTTACGGGCGTGCAGATGTACAGGCGCGTCGGTGTCAGTGCAAGCATCTGCACCTTCCCCTCCGCCACGTGGTAAGTTGCCTCACTCGGCAATCCGCTCGAGCTAATAAATATGATAACTATTACACTTATTGACAAACCGCGCTACATCTGCTATAATTTCACCTACGTTCTAGCAGCTTGTCGGAGAGGCGTTTCGGAGTCTAGGCTTTAGCCGGTTTTGGCCGAAAATCGTTGCGTGCTCACCGGCTGAAGCCTCGATTCCGGCCCGTCAGGGTTCTCTCCGACAGTCTCCTAGTAGTGTGGGATGGGTGAGTGAAATGAACATCGCGATTCAGGATACACGGTGGGGTATTCTCCAGCATTTGCGCGAGAGCGGACAGGCCAGCGCCCAAGAATTGAGCAAGGCTCTGGGCATGTCGCCGGTCAGCATTCATTACCACCTCAACGTGTTGCAGCGCGAAGGATTGGTTGAGCCGCAACCGGTGCGCCGGAGTGTAGGCCGACCTCACTATGTCTATTCTCTGCGCGACAGCGCCCGCGAACTTTTCCCACAATCCTATCACCGCCTGGCCGACCGGCTGCTGGATGAGCTCAAATCGCGCTTGACCGAGCAAGAAATCTCGGAACTGTTCGCGCGCATTGCTAATGATATCGCTTCTGAACATGCCCCGGCATTGGAAGGCAAGAGCCTCGATCATAAAGTCGAGGCGCTGATCACGTTGTTGGGCGAGGAGGGCTTTTTAGCGCGCGTGGATAAAGTCGGCGGACAATTTAGATTGACGCAGTATGGCTGCCCCTATTACTATGTCGTCGAGCGGCACCCTGAAGTGTGCGACCTTGACCTCAACCTCATCAGTGCAACTTTGCTGGCCCCGGTCGAGCGTGAAGGCTGTGTTTTGCGCGGCGACGACGTGTGCACCTTCATCGTCAGCCCAGAGTCTCAAGAGAGGATGGAAAAACCATGAGCGAACAACTGCAAGCCGATACGACTGATCTCGAGGAACAGGTCAAGACAGCCTTGCGCAACGTGTACGACCCCGAGCTGGGCATGAGTGTGATTGAGCTTGGGCTGATCCGGAAGCTTGACTTTCAGCCCGACCTGACCGAAATCACCATGCTTCTCACGACGCCGTTTTGTCCCTACGGGCCGGCGATGCTGGAGCAGGTTCGCCGCGCCACGGAAAAGGCGACCAACAAGCCCGCGCGTGTGACAATGGCAATGGAAATGTGGGACCCTTCGATGATGGAGGGCGGTGCTCCTCAAGAGTGGGGATTGTTCTGATTTGCGCCTGACAGCGGCAACGTGCTTTCACGACTGGTGATTACCAACATCTTATCGGACTCCCGAACTTGTTCGGGCCACTGCCTCAACAAGTTGAGGACTCCACGTAGTTGTGTCTTGATGAACTGTCAGGTCTGGTGTATAATATAGCTGTCATGGGGGTGTACCGGCTTCGACGGGGAAGGCTGGTTACGAGTGGCGAGCCGGGGCGCTCTGGCCTCGTTAACAACGGAGCAAACACTTAGGTGCCAAAACACCTGTCTACGCGGGCGTTTCCAATTATGCGGCCCTCTCGTTGGCTGTGTAGTTGAAACCTCGCCGGTCACCTGCGGGTGACCCGCCCACTCTGGCCTCGTGCTGGTGGGCCGGATGTTGGGTGTCATCAATGCCAGTGTGCGGTCAGCCGACGCCCTTGAGCTGACCCAAGACACAAGGGCTGGCCCGCGCACCGCCTCGTCAATTGTGTGATGCGCCGGGCGACAGGGCGCGTTCACCCCTGGGACTTTCCAGGGGCTTACGCGCCGCAACAGTTGAATACGCTCGTAGTCACTTTTGGCCGAATTCTTCGGACGCGAGTTCAACTCTCGCCACCTCCACACCAGAACCCCGCCTTCTCAAAGAAGACGGGGTTCTTGCATGTGCAATACAAGCCCGGCCTGTCGCCGGGCGGTGTGGTCATTTGCGGACCGGAGGGGGCAGACCTCTCATCGCCTCGGCGATTTGTCGGATGTACCTCTGCGCTTCCTCAATGCGCGCAGCCCAGTTTTGCTCTCGATTCAGCTTCAACCCTTCTGTGAGAAGCGCAAGCCTGTACAGGTAGCTTTTGGCAATCGCCAACTGCCGCGTGGTGTTGTCTCGCCATGGGAGGGCCTCGGCCAATTGTGCCAGGAGCGCGTCCCGCTCGCGGCGAAGGCGGGTTTCAGCGAGCGCCGTTTCGACGGCCCCCGTCAATTCTTCGGCGCTAAAGGGCTTGGTCAGGTAATCGCGCGCGCCCAGCCGCAGAGCAACAATCGCCAGATCTTCTGATCCGTAGCCCGTCATCAAGATGGCCGGCGACATGCAACCGCCCGCGCGCAAAGCGCGCAACACGTCCAGTCCGGTAATGTCCGGCAGTTGCCAGTCCAGCAGCAAGATGTCGGGCGGCGTATTTTCCGCGACCTGCAGCGCTCGCCAGCCTGTGCCTGCTTCGATCACCCGGAAACCGTATGACGTGAGCGTCATCACCACGAACGAGCGGACATCGTGGTTATCCTCGACCACAAGGACTAGTTCGCCACCGGACATGAGCGCCTCCCCCTCAAGGGATCGTGCTTTAACCCTTGATGACGGCCATCGGCTCCAGCCGCGCCACTCTGCGTGCGATTCCTGCGCGTTGGACAACCTTGACGACGCGGTCCACGTCCTTGTAAGCTAAAGGCGCTTCTTCAGCCAGGCCGGGCAAGGAGCCCGCGCGCACGACAATGCCCCGGTGCTCCAGCTCGCTCCTCAGCTTGTCGCCGCGCACTTGCCGCTTGGCCTGAGCGCGGCTCATCACGCGCCCGGCCCCGTGGCAGGTCGAACCGAACGTCTGCTCCATCGAGCCAGCCGTGCCGACGAGGACGAACGAGGCCGTCCCCATCGAGCCGGGCACCAGCACCGGCTGACCGATGTCACGATACTCGGGCGGCAGGCCCTCAAAGCCTGGCCCGAAAGCGCGCGTCGCGCCCTTGCGGTGCACACACACCCTGACACGTTCTCCCTGTATCGCGTGCGTCTCGACCTTGGCCATGTTGTGGGCGATGTCATAGATTTGAAAGACATCCCAATCGCTCACCTTGCCGGCCAACGTTTGTTCCAAGCTGCGGCGGATGTGGTGTAGCAAAACCTGCCGATTGGCAAACGCATAGTTGGCGGCGCACGCCATCGCCGCGAAATAATTCTGGCCTTCGGGCGAGTTGAATGGCGCGCACACCAGCTCGCGGTCGGGCAGCTTGATGTCGTATTTCTTGATCGCGGCCTGGAACTCGTCCACATAGTCGGTGCAAATCTGATGACCAAACCCGCGTGAGCCGCAGTGGATCTGCACAGCAACCTGCCCTTGGAACAAGCCCATCGCGCGCGCGGCCTTGTCGTCATAGATTTCCGTGACCGCGTCCACTTCGATAAAGTGATTGCCTGCGCCCAGCGTCCCCACTTGAGGCCGGCCACGCTCGCGTGCCCGCTTGCTGACCTTACCGGGGTCAGCTCCGGCCAGACAGCCGGACTCTTCGGTACGCTGCAGATCTTCCGGTCGGGCATAGCCGCGTCCCAACGCCCAACGCGCGCCTTTGACGCACAACTCGTCAAACTCGGCCTCGGTCACTCTAATACTGCCCTTTTCGCCGACGCCGCTGGGGCAGTTGTAGTAAAGCGCCGTCGCCAGCTCGCCAATGTGCGGCGCGATGTCGTCGCGCGTCATGTGGCTGCCCATCACCCGCACGCCGCAGTTAATGTCATATCCCACGCCGCCAGGCGAGATGATGCCGTGTGGCAAGCGTGTGGCCGCCACGCCGCCAATCGGAAATCCGTAACCCTGATGAATATCCGGCATCGCCAGAGCGTACTCGACAATGCCCGGCAGCGTGGTCGTGTTGACGAGTTGCTCAACGCTGCGCTCCGCCAACGCCGCTTCCAACAATTCATCATCGGCATAGATGCGCGCGGGCACGCGCATATCCTCGCGGAAGGACTGCGGAACTTCCCACA
>CAYGWJ010000036.1:0-12719 GCA_964353405.1 uncultured Anaerolineae bacterium | reverse complement strand
GAGTCCAGCTATAGGACAGGTTGTTGGAGCCAAGCACCTGGCTTCTCAGCCCCTTGCCCGGATTGTAGATATCCAAGTCCATGATCGGCAAGTTGCCGTCTGAAACAAAGTTGATCGTATACTTGGTGCCGAGCTGCGACGCGCCGACAAAGATAGTGTACCAATCTCTGTCATCACTGGGAACCGGGTAGGAGGTATTGTAAAGCGTCAACCCGGTGTAGCTGTTCGAGTTGAGGGGTCGCGCGTGGGTAGAGTCTTCATTTGGCTCAAAGCTATCTTGCACATTGCCGGGCCCTAGCGTGGGCGTGGCCGTGGGCGTGGCCGTGGCCGTCGCTGGAGTAACAGCCACCCTAAGTTGATACGTCAGACCAGTGCAGTCCGGAGTCAATTGAATTATTCTGAAATAGTAGGGGCCAGTTGTGTTCGGCGTCAGTGAGACTGAGGCAGTGTTGTTGTCCTGCGGGTTGAGATCAACCAGAAGAGGCCTAAAGTTCACATCGTAGGCAATGATTCCAAGATTATAGTTAGTCGTGTAGCCGGGGATCGCATCCACTTTATATATAGCGCCCACCGTGGCATTGTCAAGGCGAAAGTATTCGTCAAAGGCAGGATACTGCTGAGGGAGGGAAGAGACTGGAACGTTTCCAATTGAAAGAACCAAGGTACTATATGAAGCCAGAGCGGGAAAGGTTGAAGCGTTGGTAAAAGTGATGCCTTGGTCCTGCTTCGTAAAGTCAGCCGTGTTCGTCAGGGACAAAGTGCACATGAGGCCAGGAACATACTGCGAGCCCAGGTTGCTCGCGGGGGGCACGGCCAGGCCCACCGGGGCGGGCGCGCTGGACAGGCCTGCGTTGGCGGCGCGGCCAGTCCATATCAACATGAGCGCCACGACACAGCCCGCCACCAGGATCAAACAGAGCAAGCGAGTGTCGTGCGCGGGTGAGGGGCGATTCATTCGGAATCTCCTGGAGAAAAACAGGGCACCCTCTGGATGTGCAGCACGACAACGGCCAACATGCGAAACTCCCTGGGCAGGACGAAGCGACGGCGCATTCGTACTCAATATACCATAACTAGAGTTTCTGGGCAACTAACCGCCAGACCGGCCGTCTATTGCGGCTCGTGCAGACCAAGGCGAACTTTGTACTCGGCGATCTCCCGGCGGACTCGTTCGCGCCGATCCAATGCAGCCCGGGTCGGCGCGACCAATTCTGGCTCCCAGCGGCGAATCAATTCGCTCACGCGCCCCAGCAGAGCCTCGAGTGGGTCCAGCAGCCTGGTGATAACCGGCTCGATCAACTCGCCCTGCAATCCCTTGCCCGGCTCATCGGTGAACCACTCGTCGCGGAGCGGCGTGAGGATTTTCACGTTAATATCGGCCACCGCCTGCGGGATGGTGGTGATAATCTCGCCGATGCGATCGAGCACTTCTTTGATTTTCTGGCCGCCACCCAGCGGAATCAATTTTAGGATGGAGTTAAAGAACCCCCCGACCGCTTGTGTGATTGGACTCACTTCGTCGAGCGCACGACCAATGGCGTCCTCGAGCAAGTGTAATCGCTGCGCCCAGTCGGACACCAATCCCTCGAGCCATGTAATCGCAGCGCGAATGGTCGGGAAAGCCGACCCGAACTTGATGAGCGCATCCTCGGCAGTCTGTGCGCCGGCTTTCACCAGATCAGCCGCAGAGGCCAGAGCTTCCAACGGCGCACCCATTGCCGCAAGGCCCGCCGCAACGATACGATCCAATTGCGGCTCGTCCATCTTTTCATACAGGCGCACCAGGCCCCACATCCGTCCCAAATCATCGCTCAATTCCTGGCCGCGCCCATTGCCATATTGCCATACCGCCACTGCGCCGGCGGTGACCGCCACAAATCCGCTGGCGACGGTTGCCGTCAGAAATCGCCGCCGCGAAATCGAGTTCCTGGCCACCGTCACAGCTTCCACTCGCTGTGGCACTTGACGCGTGAGATCGTCGAGCAGCATCAACGTCTGGTCATCTTGTTCATCCAGATGCCGGGTAATGTGTCCGATCAAAGCCTGGCGCTGTTCAGTGTCCAATTGGCGGGACGAACTTGCCATCTCATCCTCCAAGGTATCGTGGATACTGCGTCCGACACTCATAACCAATATCCAACCTCACGGTCGGCAAGTCATTATACCCAGTTAGACGACGCGACACAAGCCTGGATTTCTGGTGATTACCCACATCTTATCGGACTCCCGAACTTGTTCGGCCCACTGCCTCAACAAGTTGAGGATTCCACCTAGTTGTGGGTAGTCACCAGCAGATTTGCTCTTGGCACTTGACTTATCTGTGAAGCTAGGACATAATAACCAGTAGCGGTAAGTCGCGTCCCCCAGCCGCAAGGGAAATATGCAAAAACCTAAGCGAGACCTTAACCGAACCTACACCATCTTCGGGGGTGGCGCCTGGGGAGGCTGCTCGGCTATCCAGGCCAAGCTGATGGAATACGGCGTGTGCAGTTACACGGGCTGGGCGCCCGGACCGCCGCGCTGGCGATTTCTCTTCGACACGTACCTCACGGCTGCGGAAATACAGGTGCTCCTGGGCGACCTGTGGAGCCGTTATGAGGTCAAGTTGAAGGAGTAGAGGCAGGCTTGCTTTGCCGCAGCGGCAGAACCACGTGGAACTGGCTGCCGGGGCAAATCTGCTCATCACAGCCGGGACTTTCCACCCACACACGGCCCCCATGCGCTTGAACAATTCCCTGCACGATGGCTAGCCCCAGCCCCGGCCCGCCCCCCTTGAACTTGGTCTTGCCCGTCGAGTGCAAAGCAATCTGCCCGGTCTGGTAGAACTTTTCAAAAATCATGCCGTGGAAGCGCGGGTCAATGCCGATACCTGTGTCGCTCACCACGATCTCGATGCCGCCTTCGGACAGGTCGGCCTGGTCCGGCAATGCTTTGCCCGAAATCGTGATGGCGCCTCCGTCCGGCGTATATTTGATGGCGTTGCCAATCAGATGATAAAAGACTTTGCGCAAAGCTTCGCGGTCGGCTTGGAGCTCGGGAAGATGGCTCATGTCTTCCAGCCTCAGGGTCAGATGCCGCTCAACCAGAGCCTTGTCGAATGTGCTGCGCACAGCCTGGAGGAGAACCTGCAGGGGCACAGGTTTGGGATCAAGCTGAAGCACGCGGCTGTCAATCTTGGCCATATCGAGCATACTCTCGACGATCTCGTGCAGACGCAGCGCGCCGGCCTGCAGGC
Organism: uncultured Anaerolineae bacterium; assembly: GCA_964353405.1. Taxonomy (GTDB): domain Bacteria; phylum Chloroflexota; class Anaerolineae; order Fen-1058; family Fen-1058; genus JBGLNJ01. The sequence continues at coordinate 9,484 of CAYGWJ010000036.1, read as the reverse complement.
CGGACACCAGTTCCAGGTGATACGCGCTCTGCTTGATGGTGGGATCGTTGGCCAGGATCTGGCTGCAGCCGCGCAAAGTGGTCAATGGCGTACGAAGCTCGTGCGAGGCGATGCGTATGAAATCGGACTTGGTGCGGTCCAGCCTGGCGAGCTGATCGTAAGCACGTGTGACCCCGTCATAGAGGCGGGCGTTTTCCAGAGCGATGGCCGCCTGGCCGGCAAACGCCATCGCCAACGTCACTTGATCATCGTCGAAGGGATGCGATGTTTCACGCGTGAGCGACAGCATCCCGATGACGACGTCGAAGCGGGTGAGCGGCACACCCAGCCATGAGCGGGCCCGAGGCAGCCCGGGGACATGTTGAAAATCATTCCGCAGAGACACATCCGGGATGGACAGCGGCTTTTGACTCAGATAGATTTGTCGAAAGATGTCATTGTCCTCGCCCAGCAGAGAGATGCGGATTTGGCGCGGCTGAGCTTGCGCCGGAAAGCCACGAGCGGCGACGATCTCCACGTCGTTGCCGTGCACCAGCATGACTGAGCCGCGATCAAAGGACACCATGCCGGCCAGGTGCGCCAATACCAGCTCCAGTACTTGGGTCAGGTCAAGTGTGCTCGTCAACGCGCGGCCCACGCCATTCAACCTTTCAGCCAACCGTTGCGCTTCTCGGGCGGTAGACACTGTCCTGGCAAGTTCTGCTCTCTGCGCTTCCGCCTCCAGCCGCAAAGACTCGAGCCGCCGCACCGTACGGACTCGAACGATGTGAACGGCAATCGAGAGGACAGTGGCGGCGAGGAGCGCGAACCCAAAGTAGGGCCATTCGGGCGACGAGGGCGAGAGAGCCGCGCCCAGGCCCCATCCAGCCCACGCGGCCACGGTCACCACGGCCAGCCAGCGCGCGGATAGAAAGACAAATCCGGCGCCGACGACGAGCAGCAAGAGATTTGCCGTCTGTTTTGGATCGGAGGCGAGGTAAAGGTGAACGAGGCTGTTCAACAGAGCCAGCCCGGCGATGGCGGCACACAGCAAATTCGCCAGGCGGAGCGGGACCGTCCACCGGCTCAGCACGACACGTAAGGCCAAAAACGCGGCGGCGGTGCCACCGGCCAGGCTCACCAAGATGGGGGCAACAATTTCTGGTAACGCCAGCGTGTAACCGACCGCCAGCAAGGCAAACAGCATCGCCAGTCCGGTCGAAACGGGACGCAGACTGTCACGCACGCTCGCGTCGAGCGCGTCACGCAAGCTATCCTGGGATCGAGTGTCCATACGAGCAAACGGGGTTATGAAAACTCATTGCGCCGCTTGCGCTTGAGGCTGCCTGCGATGGCGCACCACCAGCAGCACGGCTGCGACGACGATAAGCACCACCGAGATAATCTGCGCCGTGGGAATGTTGCCGATCTTCCAGGCATCAGGTCGCAGCGACTCGACCCACAATCTTCCCAACGGATACCAGATCAGGTAGAACAAGAACAGATCGCCCTCTTTAAGCTTGCCGGCCCACTTGCGGCCCGTGACCAGAACCAGTACGACGCCCACCAGGTTCCACAGCGATTCGTACAGGAACACGGGATGGAAGCGTGTTTCAAGCGGATACGCGCTCAAATCGTTAAAGGGCGGGATGCGGTGAAACTCATCAATCTTGAGCCCCCACGGCAGTGTGGTGGGCGGGCCATAGAGTTCCTGATTCACATAGTTGCCCCACCGGCCAATCGCCTGACCGATGAGCAGAGCCGGGGCGCCAATGTCCAGGTAGCGCAAGACGTTCAGCCTGGCGCGGTAAGTGTACAAAAGAACACCCAGCACGCCACCCGCGACCGCGCCAAAGATGCCCAGGCCGCCATTCCAGATCTGAAAGATCGCTTCGGGATGCTCGCGGTAATAGGCCCAGCCAAGGTCGCCCCCGGCCGGGGTGGAAAAGATGTGATACAACCGCGCGCCGACAATACCCAGCAGGACCACGATGATGAGCATGTTCCAGACGTGATCCTCATCCTCACCCCGGCGCTTGGCCTCGAAAGCCGCCACATAGCCGCCAATCAACGCGGCAGTTACGATGATGATGCCATACCAATAGACCGTCAATGGCCCCAGACGAAAGGCAACGAGCGGACCAGGCATGATATGTTCTCTCCTTCAAGACAATCTGACGGGCCGCATTATACCACACGTGTTACGGGCCGCGTGCTCCGTCACGTATCACCAGCATGAATCTATCGAGTGCCGGCGGCCGACACGACGATTCCGATCACCGCCATACTTGCCAGCAACATTGCCAACAACACAACCAGCAGCACCGGCAGGATGGTGGCAAGGGTCGCTTTGCCCAAACTAAACTCGTTCGCCGCCGCCGTCGCTTTGACGTAGACGGCAATGCCCCAGGCCCAGGCGACAAAGCCCATCAGCGTGTTCAGCAACCCAAAGCACGCGCCCGCCACCTGAATGCCGCTGAGCAGCGTCAGCAGGCCGCCGATCAAGTCCAGCAAGTGTGGCACGACGAATAACGCTGTGGCAGCCAGCATCCGCTCCAACATCGCGCGTCCGCCTAACAGCCTGGCGAACAGCGTCACCCACAGCGCATACCACGCCCATGCACCCAGCCATGCCAGCGGCTGAGAGAACCATTCGCCGAACGCACGCATCAGGCGTCCCAGCCACGGGGGCAGGAAGCTCACATTCGGCCCGAGTTCCACAATATCCCTGGCAATCCCAAAACCCATTTGGAAATATTCCTTGAACAGACGCTGGAACTCGGCGTCTTGCCAGACAGGGTTGAACTGCATACTTGACTCTATCTGCTTTTCCACGTCGCGCTCGACGGCGGCCATATCCACGGGGCGGAAGCTGGACGCGATCCCGCTCAAGAATGGGAACAGCCCGGCCAACAGCGCAACGATCACTATGAGCAACAATCCGCGCTTGAGCGCGTCGCGCGAGGCGAGGTGCGCGGCAAAGGTGGCATGATCGAAGGTCAACACACCACGTGCGAACGCAACCAGTTCGCTCATCATCGCACACCTCCCATTGTTCGTTCGATGAGCGACCCGAACAGCGCGCCGCCTACACAGGCGAGCAATGCCCCCACGATGATCGCCAGAACGAGCGGCAAGAGCGTGGCGGCCAGAGCGCGCCACCCATGCAAGCCGTGCGCCGAACGGATCGCAGAAAAGTTGCACACCAGCGTCCACGTGCTCACGCCCGCCGCCTGCGCAAAAGGCAACACCATCACCACGTTGAGCAGTTGCGGCGCAACGGCCAGCGCTGTGCAGGCCAGCGTCTGCCCCGCACTCCCCTTGCCGCCCAGAATGCGCGCCGAAAGATGCGCGAGCAATCCATACACAAACCAGACGATCAACAAGCTCAACGGCGTGGTAATGATGCCGACGAGCGCCGACGGACTGGGGCCTAGAGCTTTGGCAATGTTCCAGCCCAGATTATATTGCTGATTGAAAATCTCCAGCGCCTTGGGGCTGCCGCTCATGTCGGTGAACCAGGGCATCTGCATGAGGTGGCTCAGAACAACAGACTGCATCTTGTCCATGGGCGGTGAAACGGCCCACTCGCCCAGCCGCCCGCACGCGCCCGTCACGCCGACGAGCAGCCCCACGGCGACGATGAGCACCAGCGCGCGCTTTATGCGCTGAGCATCGTCGCGCATTCCAACGTAGGTGTTTTCCTGCAACAGGAAAGCACCCAGAACGGTCTGAAACAGATTCGGCTTGGCTTCCATATTGGCTCCTTATCCATGTCGCAGGTCACGCATTACTTGCCGCATTCGCAACAAGCTTTGCACCTGCCGCTCATGATGCGGATCACCGCAGCCGAGACCCAAAAGATGGACCACGCGCCGAGCAGCATACCTGCCAGGGCCAACACCTGCTCGTTCACAATCGGCTCGACATGCGTGCGCTCCGGCGTGATCTCGACCACGCCCAATGGCCGCGCACTCATGCCACCCCCCTCGCCTCCGCCCACACCGCCGTTCGACTCTTGGACCTCCTGGCCGGTTGCCTCGCCAAAGCCCATCCCAAAGCCATAGGACACGCTGGCAATCGGGATGACGACTTTATCGCCTGCGGTCACAGGCTGGCCGAAGGCGGCGTCCACGCTCGCATGGGCCTGCATATCTTCAAGCCGGACAAACAACTCGTCAATGTGATCTTTCTTCATCGGTTTCTGCTCTTCAGGTGTCACGGTTGGCCTCCTCGTTGTGTTGCCAATCTCTCGGCAATGTGGGCCAGGAAGAACACAAACACTGCCCCGGCCGCTAATCCGATCAACAATCGCTTTGTCTCATCGTGGATGGGAATGCGCCGCTCGCCCTCAGGCCCGCGCTCGATCACGGCGGCAGGCTGGATTTTGACCCACCCCCCGCCCCAACTCCACACGCCCTCCATGCCGACCGTAGCGCTGCGCTTGAGCCACGAGGTGACCAACACCTCCGGCACGATTTCCTTTTGCCCCACTCGAATCGGCTCGCCTTGTATGATTCGACGCTGAATCAACGGCATGTCACCTCCTGATGCGTGATGTGTGCGGCGTGATAGACCACGCTCTACACTTTATGCGCTACGAACTCTTGCACGAACGCCTCTTGCTCCGCGCGCGTGCGCACCTCGCCATCCAGCAGCGCATCGCGCAGCGAGTCGAGGATGCGGCCCAGTTCCGGGCCGGGCTTGATGCCGAGCGACTGCACGTACTTACCATCCAGTTCCGGGCGCACGCCGCGCAGTTTACTGACGTCGCGAAGAATCTGCTTGGCAGCCAGCTCGCTTTCCGCCGCAGCCCACACAACGAACAGCGCTTCATCGTCCACGTCTTCCAGCAGGCGCACCAGCACGCTCGGCTTTTGGCGGCGAGCCAGCTCGGGCAGCTTGCTCTTGAGCGCCTCGACCTGGCGCAATGCATCGGCCTGCGCGGCGGGAATCTTGAGCCGCGCGATGACGGATTCGAGCGCGGTCGTGTCGAGCCGGTAGCACAACAGCGCCAGGTACGCAAATGCCCGCAGCTCGATCCCGTTGCGGCGGGGTGCAGGCCACTCACCCATATCCAGCGCGGAACGCACACGCGCGTACTTGGCCTGCAGCCATTCATCGCACGTCAACGCCACATAGATTTGCTTGAGGATGCCCAGCTCACGCAGGCGGCACAGCGCGTCTTCGGGCCGGGCCTCGTGAAAGATGGCCGTCAGCTCGTGGCGAACCCGGTCGCCGGACACGCGGTCGAGCAGGTCAAGCGCGTGCGAAATCAACTCTAGTGTGCGCGGCTCGATGTGAAAGCCGAGGCGCTGTTCAAAGCGCACCGCGCGCAACATGCGTGTGGGGTCTTCGACAAAGCTCAGGCTGTGCAGCACACGGATGACGCCGTCCTGCAAATCTTGCTCGCCGCTGTAAAAGTCGAGCAGCTCACCCCAGCGGTCCGGGTCGAGGCAAATTGCCAGCGTGTTGATCGTAAAGTCGCGCCGGTGCAAATCCTGCTTGATGGACGAGCGTTCCACCTGCGGCAATGCGCTCGGATGAGAATAGAATTCGGTGCGGGCCGTGACAAAATCTATGGAACCTGGCATGTTGCCGATGGCTGATAATCGAGCCTGCTCACCATCCACTCTCGGCCCTTCGCCATCCGCCATCTGCCATCTGCCATCCGCCATCTGCCATCCGCCATCAGCGATCAGCCATTTGGCTGTGCCGAAGCGCGCGTGACTCTTGACGCGCCCGCCACGTGTGCGCGCCAACTCTTTCGCCAACTCTATCGCGTCGCCTTCCACCACCAGGTCAACATCGCCGATGGGAAAGCCCAGGAGCAAATCGCGCACAAGGCCGCCGACAAAGTAAATGCTCAAGCCCATGCCATGCGCGGTAGCGGCTATCTGGCGAATGAGCGCGACGAGCGGCGCGGGCAGCGCGGCTTCCAGCCGGGCGGCCACCTGCTCGCGGCGCGGCGTGGAAGGCGGCTTGACCCACAACTTGATGAGGTCAGTGCGGGTGACGATGCCGGCGACCTGGCCTTGTTCGACGACCGGCACCTGCCCCCAGCCGTGCTCGATCATCAACTGCTCCAGCTTTTCCACCGGGTCATCCGGCGTGACAAACACCTCGCCCTTGTCCATCACGCGCTCGACAGGCCGGTTGCCCAGGCCATGCTGCATCCCACGGTCAACGCCCCGGCGCGTGAGCAGGCCGACGACGCGCCCATCACGCACGACGGGATAGCCTTCGTGGCCCGTGCGCCGCATCCGCTCGGCCGCATCTGCCACGCGTGTGTCCGGCGTCACCGTCTGAACCGGGCGCGACATGATCTGCGCCACCGTGACCGCCGGTCGAACGATTTGCGGCAACACGTCAAGCAATTCGCGCACCACGTCGTCGAGCGCGCGCTCACGGATGAGCGCCGCCGCCGCGCGCGAGTGGCCGCCGCCGCCAAAGCGCGTGGCAATCACGCCCACGTCAATGTCGTCGGTCGTGCTGCGGCACACCATCTGCAAACTGCCGTCGAGCGCGACGAGGACAAACAGCGCATCCGGGTCAAGCACGTCGCGCAGCTTGTGCGCCAGCGTCGAGACCTCCTCGGCATAGCCGTGCGCCACCTGGGCGGCCACGACGACCGAATGCCCGGCGATGATGTGCGTCTGCGCCGACGCAAACAGCCGGTCGAACAATTCAAGCTGAGAAGGCTCGAGCGGATGATGCAGAAACTCGCCGACGACGGACAGGTTCGCGCCGCACTCTAAAAGCCACGCCGTCGCGTGCGCATCGCGCGCGGTCGTCGTCTGGTATTGCAGCGCGCCGGTATCTTCATAAATGCCCAGCAGGAGCAGCGTGGCTTGCACGGGCGTGAGCGTGCTGCGGCGCGTGATCAATTCCTCGACGAGCAGCGTCGTCGTCGCGCCGACCGGGCTGCCGCGATACGTCCAGTCCTGGGGCAGCTCGCGCGAGGGCGGATGATGGTCGAGGATGTGGACGAGCGTGGACGGGGTGACGCCTTTGGCGGTGACAAGCCCCTGCGTGTCTACCAGCACGACCTGATTCACGGCGCGGCGAGGCAAGTCGGTTGCCTCGACAAACGGCAATTCGTCGGCATAGATGGAGAGGAACGCACGGACGTTGCGGTTGCAGCGGCGCGGCAGAACCGGCACAGCGGATGGATCGAGCAGCCACGCGCCCAGTTGCGAGGCGACCGCGTCAAAGTCGGCGTTCTCGTGAGTCAGGACAAGCGTCAGCGATTGGGACGGCATATCTTTGATTATACCCCAAGCGAGAGAAAAGCGAATAATCAAGCCTGATAGCGTTTTTGTGTCTTTATGGTGAAAGAGTATAATACGCGCCATCACTAGATGAAAGGACACATCGCCATGCTCGTGCGCGATTGCATGACCCGCAACCCTATCAGCGTCCACCCCGAAAGCGACCCGCTGGCCGCCATCGCCCTGTGCAAGTCAGCCCGCATCCGACGACTGCCCGTGATTGATGCGCAAGGCCACATCGTCGGCATTGTCTCACAGAACGACCTGGAACTATTTCTGTCCAAAGCGCCCTCGCCGGGCATCATGAAGCGCCAGCACAACATCGAGCAGGCCATGGTGACCTCGGTGGCCACCGTTTCGCCTGATCTCCCGATGGAAGAGGCCGCGCGCTTGATGGTGGAGCGCAAGATTGGGAGCTTGCCCGTGGTCGAGGATGGCAAGCTTGTCGGCATCATCACAGAGACGGACATTTTCAAGCAGTTTGTGGACATTCTGGGCGGGCAGGCCGATGCGATACGATTGACGGTGATGGTAAGGGACGTTTGCGGCGAGCTGGCCAAGGTGGTCAATGCCGTGGCGGGCCTGGGCTGCAACATCCGCTCGATCGTTATCCATGATTCAGCCCAGCCAGACTATGCCAATGTGACATTGTGGGTGATGGGCGCGGAGCAGGCCGCGCTGACGGCGGCAATTCAGAACATTCCCGACGTCGAGTTAATCCGGGTGTGGAGCAAGTAACTTATAAATTCTACTATCGTTCGGCGGAAGAACGTCGCTGGCGCAGGTCATTCAATCAACACAGGAGGACCGGTCCGATGAACAAGCACGCGGTTTTGACAAGCGCTTACGTCGCCATCACACTGTTGCTGTTGCTGGCGCAGACGATGCCGGTGTTGGCTGCCAGCCCGGCCAAGGCGCCAACCCAGGCCAAATGGACCTTTATGGTCTATATGAACGGCGACAACAACCTGGAAAAATACATGACGTCGGATATTGAAAGAGAGCTGGCCCAACCCGGCTCGAACGCGGACGTCAACGTCGTGGCGCTTGCCGATAGAATCCCCGGTTACGACACCTCGGCCGGCGACTGGACAAGCGCCAAGCTCTTTTACGTCACCCAGGGAATGCGGGCTACCCCGCAAAACGCCGTGGCCGATTGGGGTGAAAGGAATATGGGTGACTCACAGACTCTGATTGATTTTGTCCAATGGGCAAAGAAAAACTACCCGGCCAATCGTTACGCTCTCATCCTTTGGGATCACGGCTGGGGTTGGCGGCCTGACCAGACCATGTGGGACGAAACCAGCCAGGACGCTCTGGACCCGCACGAGATCATCGCAGCCATGCAAGGTGCTGGCCCGGTGGACGTGATCGGCTATGACGCGTGCGAGGGGCAGATGATCGAGGTCCAGGCCACCTGGAGCAAGTATGCCAGGGCTATCGCCGGCTCGCAGGAGGACGTGGGCTATCACGGCTTTGAATACGACAAAGTCCTGCCGGCCCTGCAGGCCAACCCCAACATGACGGCTGAACAACTGGCCGTGCAACTGGCCCAGAGCATGATGGACTGGACGAGTTCGGCGGTCGTTCTGGACTCGAGATGGGACAATTTGCTCACGGCGGTTGATCAATGGGCCTCGGCGCTTTTAAAGGGTCTGCCCACGTATCGAGCAGCCTACGATGTCGCGTATTTGGCCACACAAGGTGTAGCCGATCCCACCAACAAAGACCTGTACGATGCCGCGGCCAAGATCAAGGCCCAGGTAAGTGACCCAGGCATCCAAGCCAAGAGCCAGGCCGTCATGAATGCCGTCAACGCCGTCATGCTGTACGAATGGCATCACGGAAAGTACAAGGGAGCGCATGGCATCGGCATCTTTTGGCCCCGGCTGCCAGCCGATCTGGATGAGCCTTCATCGCCTCAGAATGATTTCGAATACTATCGTAGCAAGCTGGTCTTTTCCAGGCTGACGCACTGGGACGAGTTTATCAGCGCCTACGTTCTCCCATAGAGGGCGAAATTGAGACTGGTCTTTGGCAAGTGCGACGTATTAGCTAGATGCGCCGCATATCAAGGAGGAGCAGAAATGAATGCCCGAAGCCTCATCACCCTTGTCAGTGTTGCGGCCGTAATCGCTTTGCTTGTAGGGGCATGTGGGGGAGCGGCCGCGCCTGCCCCGGCGCAACCGCCAGCGGCCGCACCTGCCGCAGCGCCCACGAGCGCCCCGGCAAGA
>CAYGWJ010000035.1:0-3157 GCA_964353405.1 uncultured Anaerolineae bacterium | reverse complement strand
GAGTCTCAACCCGGCCAAGTTCCTGTCCCTCATCGGCGACTCCCGGACCCGGATCAAGTTGTGGAAAAACGCCTCTTTTAGCGACAATGGCAGCAAGGTCACCGTCTACTACCCGGTCTTCACGACCGGTAACAAGATCCTGCGGCCCGGCCAGCGGTTCAAGGTCGAGGGAACGGCGACCGACCGGATCGATTTCCTGTCCCTCATGCTGGCCCTATTCCTGGGCACGGCGGCGCTCCCGCACATCCTCATACGCTACTACACCGTCCCCAGCCCGGCGGCCGCCCGGAAATCGACCATCGTGGCCATCGCCGCGATCGGCTTCTTCTACATCCTGACCCTGTTCATGGGCCTGGGCGCGATGACCAACGGTGTCGTCAATCTGCTCGACGACAACATGTCGGCGCCTCTGCTGGCCCGTTCCTTCGGGACGTTCCTGTTCTCCATGATCTCGGCCATCGCCTTCGCCACCGTCCTGGGCACCGTGAGCGGACTGATCATCGCGGCGTCCGGCGCGGTCGCCCACGACCTCCTCGACCGTTACGCCAAGGTCATCAAGAACGACAAGCAGAAGGTCTACGCCGGCAAGGTCGTCGCCTTCGTCGTCGGCGCACTGGCCATGGTCCTGGGCATCATCTTCAAGGGGGTCAACGTCACATTCCTGGTGGGCCTGGCCTTCGCCGTGGCGGCATCGGCCAACCTGCCGTCCATCGTCATGATGCTCTTCTGGAAGCGGACGACCGCCCGGGGGATCACCGCGTCGATATTCGTCGGCGTCTCCTCATCGATAGGCCTGATCCTCTTCTCGCCGACGATGTACGAGCTCTACGGCAAGGATCCGCTCACGGCGCCCTTCCCGCTGAAGAATCCCGGTATCATTTCCATCCCCCTGAGCTTCCTCACGCTGATCATCGTCTCGCTGCTGTCACGGTCGAAGGCCAAAGGCACGGCTCCGGCAGCCGTCTGATCCCAAAAAAAGAGGGACAGTTCCCTGCGGGAAAAGTCACCCCGCAGGGGGCAGTCCCTCTTTTCTCTCTACATACCGAACTTGGCGATGATTTCCTGCTTGGTCTTGCCCAGGATGTCGAACTTCTGGCCGACCTTGGTGAACGCGGCGAGGGCCTTGTCGAGGTGATGGATCTCGTGCCCCGCCGAGATCTGGGTTCGGATGCGGGCCTGGCTCTGGGGCACGACCGGAAAGAAGAACCCGACGGCATAGATGCCCTCGTCGTAGAGGGCCCGCGAGACGTCCTGGGCCAGCTTGGCGTTGAAGAGCATGACCGGGACGATGGGCGTGTCCCCTTCCCTGAGGACGAACCCGGCCTCGGTCAGGCCCTTGCGCCAGTAGGCCGCGTTTTTCTCCAGCTTGTCCCGGCGCTCGGTCGACTTGGAGATGATGTCCATGACCTTGAGGACGCCGGCGACGACGACCGGGGCGATGGTGTTCGAGAAGAGATACGGTCTCGCCCTCTGCCGGCACAGCTCGACGAGCTCCCGGCGCCCGCTGACGCAGCCGCCGGACGCACCGCCGAGGGCCTTGCCGAAGGTCGTCGTGATGACGTCCATCTTGCCGACGACGCCGCACTTCTCGTGCGTCCCCCGGCCGGTCTTCCCGATGAATCCCGAGGCGTGCGACTCGTCGACGAGGAGCATGGCGTCGTACTTCTCGCAGAGGGCGGCCATCTCGTCGAGCTTGGCCGTGTCGCCGTCCATGGAGAAGACGCCGTCCGTGACGACGAGCTTGAAGCGCTTGTCGGCGTGGAGTTGGAGCTTCTCCTCGAGGTGGCCCATGTCGGCGTGCTTGATCGTGTCGTGCATGGCGCTGCAGAGGCGGATGCCGTCAACGAGGGAGGCGTGGACGAGGCGGTCGGAGATGATGACGTCGTCCTTGGTCAGGATGGCCTCGAAGACGCCGGCGTTGGCGTCCATGCAGGAGGGGAAGAGGAGCGTGTCCTCGGTCCCCAGAAACTCGGTCAGCTTCTGCTCGAGCTCGCGGTGGATGTCCTGGGTGCCGCAGATGAAGCGGACCGACGACATGCCGTAGCCGCGCGTCTCCAGCCCTTCGTGCGCGGCCTTGATCACATCGGGATGACTCGACAGCCCGAGGTAGTTGTTGGCGCATATGTTGATGACCTTCTTGAGGGGCGAGCCGGCCGGGAACTCGACCTCGATGTCGGCCGCCTGGGGCGAGTGGATGAACCGCTCCTGCTTGAACAGCCCGGCGTCCTGGATGCCCTTGATCTGGGACTGGTACGTGCCGCGGATCTTGTCGCTGTAGGCCATGGCCTTACCCCTTCTTCGCCACGAATCTTTGGACGAGCAAGACGATCTTGTTGACCGAGTCGAAGGCCTCGGGTGTGGCCTCGTCGTCCGGGATGGCGATGGCGTACTTGTTCTCGAGGAAGCGCTTCAGGGAGACCATCGAGAACGAGTCGACGATGCCGCCCGAGATGAGCGGTGTCTCGTAGGTCAGGGGTTCGCTGTCGTCTTCGAGGTACTCTTTCGTGACGTAGTTCAGAACGATGTCTTTCAGTTCGTCGGCCATGATGTATCTCCTTTATCAATCGTTTTCGAGGGTGGACGTGTCGCCGATCTCCTCGCCCCATTCCTTGGCGTGGAGGATGCGGCGCATGATCTTGCCGCTCCGCGTCTTGGGCAGCGACGGGACGAACTCGATCTCCTGGGGCATGGCCAGGGGCGAGAGCTTCTTGCGGATGAAGTTCATGATCTCGAGGTCGAGGTCCTTGCTGGCGGTGAAACCGGGCTTGAGCGTGACGAAGGCCTTGACGACCTCGAGGTTGATCGGGTCGGGCTTGCTGACGACGGCCGATTCGGCCACGGCCGGGTGCTCGAGCAGGGCCGATTCGACCTCGAAGGGACTGACGAGGTGGCCGGCCGTGTTGATGATGTCGTCGTCGCGGCCGGCGAACCAGAAGTAGCCGTCCTTGTCGATCTTGGACCGGTCGCCGGTGATGTACCAGCCGTTGCGGAACTTCTTCTGGAAGGCCTCGTCGTTATTCCAATAGGTCCGCATGCGGGAGGGCCAGTCGAACTTGAGGGCGACCAGGCCGATCTTGCCGTGCGTCGCGTAGGGTTCGCTCTTGACCGGATCGAGGACGGTCCCGGTGATGCCGGGGAAGGGCTTGCCCATCGAGCC
>CAYGWJ010000034.1:0-6659 GCA_964353405.1 uncultured Anaerolineae bacterium | reverse complement strand
GGCGCACGGCCGTGCGCCCGTACGTTGGGTCGGCCGTCCGCCCTTACCATTTCGATGGATTGTTCGGATGCAGTTGATCCAGTTCCCATTTGAGCGGGTTGTTGACGATGTACTGGCGAATACGTTGCAAGTCGGCGTCGTTGCGGATGATATGTTCGTAATAGTTGCGCTGCCAGACCGGAACTCTAGGCATTCCGCGTTGTTCGTTAATGCGTTTGGTGACCGCCGATTTGAATCCGGCGACGAATGAGCCCAATGATTTCGGCGCTCGTTGGGTCGGTTGGGGCGCACGGCCGGGTTGGGGCGGACGGCCGTCCGCCCGTACATCATTCATCTCAACGATCCAAACGATGCCATGCATGTGATTCGGCATGACGACGAATTCGTCCAATTCGATTTCGCGCCGGATTTCAGACGAGCGTTTCCATTCTTCGTGGACGATTTGCCCCAATTCGTTCAAAACCATTTCGCCTGCCGTGATAGTCCCAAACAGACATTCCCGACGTTGCGCACAGAGTGTGACGAAATATGCGCCAGCCTGAGTATAGTCGTAGCCCCTCAAACGAATGGAGTGGCGATGATGTCGGTCCGGATCATACGTCATACAAATTACGCCTCCAACCACGCTTGGCCGAGTCGAAGAGCCTGCTCGCGGAAAAAGGTTTTGACGGTTGACCACTCGACCGCGTGCAACAAGGGCAAGGGCGCTTCCTGGTCAGCCCGTTCAAAGTAGACCAGATCGCGCACGACCTGCGCTTCAAAATCGCGGTTGTATGGATATTTTTCCGGGGCCAGCGCCAGCAGGTCGCGCAAGGGGATGCGTTGGGCAATGGCATAGAGATCGTGGAAATCTTTGCGGTTGGCGCGGCCCGAGATGGCGTCGAGCTTCATCAAGCCAATGTCGGCCAAGCCTGCGAGGGGCACGCCCTCCGCCGGAACAGTGGGCGCAACTAACTTGTAACTGTAGCCGAAAAAGCCGACGCGCAAATCCTCGACCAGCAACAGCAGATTGCCCCAGGTGTGCTCGATGACGGTGGGGTGAAATTCTACGAGTGTCCGCAAGACTTGCAGGTGTGTCTCGGGACGCACCTCGTCCGTTTCGGAAAAGAAATCCAGGTCAACTGAACGGCGGTGTCTCAATTGCAGCGCCAGCGCCGTCCCACCCGCCAGGTAAAAACGTGGGCATAGATCGCTGGCCCCGACGGTCCGCATCACGTCACGCATGAGCGGCGTGACGGTCTCCCCATGCAGGTCTGTCATGCAGCCTCCTCTAGTTGCAGGAGCAATTTCCAAAAGGCCAGGTGCGGAGTGGGCAAGGCGTACCGTCCCCAGCGGCGTACCCAGTCGGCAATGACGGGCCTGGGGTAGCGCGCAAACAACCAACGCAGTTCGGCGCGGTTTCCATAGCGTAGCGTCCGCTCGATGATGGTGGAGGCCGCCTGGTCAGCGTCAAGCTGGCCCAAATCATATTCCTGAAAAAAGGGGGCCAGGCTGCGCGGAATTTCGTCCCTCATTCCACACCTCTACTTCTTGCGGCTCTTTTTGCTGCGTGGCTCTTGTTGCTTGCGCTTGTCTCGCTTCTTGGCTTTCCGGCGCTGGACGCTTCCAGAGCTTGAACGTCCGGTCTCGCCTTGTAGACGTCGAGGCAGCGCCGCAAACTTGGCAAGCTCTGGGCCTATCATGCTTGCAGCATAGTTTGGCTTGGGTGTTTCGCGCGTCCGCCTCAGTCCCAGGTCAATTTGCACATCTTCCCAATCACCGGCTATGTCTTGTTCGACCTGGCCTGCGGCAAAGGCGCGTTCCATGACGGGCGCAGACTCGACTGCCTTCAGATCGAGCAGTTCGGCGATCAAGTCGCCGTTGAGCGCCTCGGTGTTTTCTGTGTAGCGTTCCAACTGGCGCGCGAGAACTGCCACGCATTCGGAGCGCGATTCAGGATGCTGCTGGCCGAGTTTTGTCAGACTGGCTGCGGCAGCCACACGCGCCCAATGACCGTGCAAAGCATCGGCCAGGTATGTGGCGAGCGCCGGAATCGCCGCCGGGCCAATCATGCCCATCACCTCGGGTATCTCTTCGCCCACCCAGTCATCCTGATCGTCGTCAATCCGATGCAACAGGCCCAAGAGCGGCTCGACGGCAGACTCGGCGCGCAGTTGGCCGAGCGCGCGCCAGGCGTGGATGGGCGACCAGACCTCCAGGCTGTCCGAGTCGGCCCAGTGCAATTCTTCATCCAGCGCCATACGGATGAGGCCGGGGCTGTGCTCCAGGCCAAGACCTAACGCAACATAGTCGGGCCATTCGATCACGTTGCGGGGATCGCCCAAGGCAAGCAGTTTATCAACCGGCGGCGGGTAATGGGTTCCGGTCATTTCAATTTCTCCGTTTCACTTTTTCTTCCGGTTTTTCTTTTTCGATTTCTCGGCCATCTTGCGTTTGGCTTTGGCTTTCGTTTTGGCTTTTCGACTGACCGGGTATTGACGGTCAATGTCTTCCAGTAAACGAGCCATATCGGTGCGCGGTTGAGAGCCGCGCGTCAGCGCCAGCGGTTGAAGTGCGCCTGGTTCTCGCGGGTGTTCACGCGCCTCTTTTAGCCCTAATGCAATTTGTACGTCTTCCCAGTCGCCCCGTATGAACTCGTCCACACTGTCCGAAGCGAATGCGCGCTCCATGACCAGCGCCGACTCGACCGCAGCCAGATCGGTCAGCAGATCAATGAGAAAAGCGTTGAACGTCGCATCTTGCTCGGCGAACAGTTCCAGTTGGCGTGTGAGGAGGGCCACACACTCGGCGCGCGCATCGGGTTGCCGTTCGGCAATCTGTTGCAGGCCGCGCGCGGCGGCGGCGCGCGCGTACATCTCGTGTGCAGGATCGGCCAGGTACGCCGCCAACGCTGGAATCGCCGCCGGGCCAATCATGCCCAAGACCTTTGGGATTTCGTCTTGAATCCACTCGTCGTCAACTTGATCAATGCGGCGCAGCAAACCGACGAGCGATTCGATTGCAGCATGTGCGCGCAGTTGGCCGAGTGCGCGCCAAGCGTGGACTGGCGCCCAGGTTTCCAGGCTTTCCATATCAGCGGCGAACAGGTCATCATCCATCGCCATGCGTATGAGGTCTGGGACATGTTCCAGGCTCAAGCCAAGTTCAAGGTAATTGGGCCATTCGAGTAGTGTGCGGGCATCGCCATACGTGAGTAACTTGTCTACTGGCGACGGGTAATGGTTGGTCGTCATCGTTCTCCTTCAGGTGCAGCTTTACTTGTAGGCTGCAGCATACTCTTGCTTGACGCGCTCATAAAGCGATTGCAGGGCCAAAGCTTTCGGCCATCATCCACGCCGCGCTTGCCCTCGGACGAAGCAAACTCGCCGATAAAGTATTCGTACACCCGCCCGATGAGGTCCTCGCCGCCGTGGTCTTGCCTGAAAATGTCTTTGGAGAACAGGTTGATCAGGCCGGTGACGTTTTCGCGTTCCAGGTTCGATCCGGCATAGATGCGCGGGAGCAAGCCGCGCAATTTGTCGGGGTAGGTGTTTTCCAAAAGCTCGAGGATGTTGTCGAGCCGGATTTTGATGTCGTCGGCCTGCGCGTGCTTGCGGATATTGTCCCAGCGCGCGTCTTCGGGGATGATAAAGGCTCCGGCGCTGCGGTATTCGTCGGGGTCGGCCAGCGCGTGCTTGTCGCCATAGTATTCACTGCCCGGCTCCTTGATCGCGCGCTCCAGCTCGGCGCGGCGTTTTTCGTACCGCAGCGAAAGAAAGCGCAAAAAGATGATGGGCAGGACGTAACGCTTGTAATCGGCGGGTTCGACCGATCCGCGCAAATTGACAGCGGCCTGCCAAAGTTCTTTGGTCAGTGCGACGACGCCGTTGCCGTTGGCCGGGGCAGAGGGTGTTTCGTATTTGGATTTCTTGCGTGGTGGCATGGTAGAATGACCCGGTTCCTTTTCGATTTATTGTACTCGGCTTGCACCCGAGTCGCAAACTTGTGTCCGCGGATTTGACAGATCGTCAAACTTGGCGCGGGAGAGTTGTTCGGATGTCGCCATGGTTGTGTTCCGTTCGTTTGCGGATTTGTTTGATGGCGCGTTGGGCGGCGCGGCGTACCTGTTCAACCTTGTCTTGCCGGGCAATGCGCTCTAGCATGGGGAGAACGTCGGCATCGGCAAACCATCCCGTTCATTCAGAGGACCGATTGTTGCAGTACTGCTTGGATCTCGGTGATTAACTTGCCAATGTCACATTTGGCACATATGGGGGTATCGCACTTTTTTATCCCCACATCTAGCGGTTCCCGACTTGGTCGTATTTGGCAATAGCGTGAATTGTGGTATCAATTAACGAATGACTTTGCAAACGCCAAAAATGTTGATGTGTCTGCTCCCGACTGCTGGGGGCTTTCGCCAGAAGCGACCGCCCAATTAGGAGATCGCCTCTATCGGTTCTGGCTGCGATTTTCTCCCTGTTTCAAAACCCGCACCCGCGACACGAGCCGGAACGCCTACGACTATCTGCGGGCTCAATTGACCATGGAGACGAAACGAAACTTTGCCAACATGGATCGAACACTGAAGAGTGGGGATGGACAGGCGCTGGAACATTTCATGGCTCGATCGCCCTGGTTGGGCCAAGCCGTTTTCCGACAGATTCAGGCCGAGATCAAAGCGACACCAGTCTTGGCTCAGGGCGGCACATTGATTTTGGATGAGAGCGCAGACGAGAAAGCGGGCCCGCACAATGCAGGCGCGTCGCGGCAGTACAATGGCCGGCTGGGCAAAGTGGATATGTGTCGGGTGGACACTTGTGTAGTGTATGCCCATCTCCAGGCCAAGTTGTGGACGATAGTGGACGGCGAATTGTTCTTGCGGGAAGAGTGGCTGAGCAAAGCGTTCGCCGAGAAACGCCAAGCATTGGGTATCCCGAAAGACCGCCCATTTGAAACGAAGATCGAGTTGGGCCTGAAGATGATCAAACGGCTCAAGGCGAATGGGGTACCGTTTGACCTGCTGGCGTGTGATACGCTGTACGGGCGAGACAGCCAATTTCGGGCTGATTTGAACGTGGAAAACGTGGCTTACGCAGCGCAGGTGCCCGCGAATACGCGCGTGTATCTGTGCGAGCCCAGAATTGGCATTCCAAAGTGGCGTAGCAAGAAAGGGCGACGTTGCACGCGGCCTCGAGTATTGAGTCGTCAGAAACCCCGCGAGGTGCGCGCCCTGGCGAAAAGTCGTCAGACCGAGTGGCAGCATGTCCAGGTGCGCCACTCGGAACGTGGGTGGGTGGAGGCAGACTTTGCCGTGCAGCCGGTCTGGACCGTGGTGAACGACAAACAGTCGCAACCCGAATGGTTGGTGATCCGGCGCGAGACGAATGGCGACTGTTCGTATACGCTGCTGAATGCTCCCGCCGACATTCTCCAGACAGAGTTGATTGAGCGGAGTTGTCGGCGCTACTTTACCGAGCGCACCTTTGAAGACGCTAAAACTGAAATCGGCTGGGACGAATTCATGGCCCAGAAATATCGAGCGTGGGAACATCACTTGGCACTCACGGCCGCGTCGTTGTGGTTTGTCGCTCAGACCAAACTGGAGTGGGCGCAGACTTATGCGCGTGATCCCGAACTGCTGGAGCAGTTGGAAGTCGAGGTCTTGCCAGCACTCTCGACCGCTAACGTTCGAGAATTGTTGACGGCGGTCCTGCCCTTGCCGGACTTGACGCCGGAACAAGCGACTCGACACGTCGTCGCCCATCTGGTCAATCGATCTCGCTCGACCAGCAGCCGTTGTCTCAAAACCAATATTGCGACTCGTCCTAACGTGACATTGGCAGGATAGCATGGGGGTATATGAAGGTCAAGGAGAGCATGAGAGCAGGAAAGCAATGTTTGTTGCCATATTGAGCTTCTTTTGTTATAATCCCGTCGCCTTCCCAAAAACGCCCCAGCGATTGAGACCTGATGGCGCGTGGCCCGATGCCCCCAATACCGTGCGGGATTGACGGTCGGCTTGAGATGATCTCTGATGAAGCTCATTATCCAAATCCCATGCCTTAATGAGGAACAGACGCTGCCGCAGACGGTGAGCGATCTGCCCCAGTCTATCGCGGGCGTGGACGTTGTTGAACTGCTTGTGGTTGACGACGGCAGTTGCGACCGGACGGTGGAGGTGGCGCGCGAGTTGGGCGTTCATCATGTGATCCGCCTGGGCCGGCATGTAGGGTTGGCTCGCGCCTTCCGGGCTGGCCTGGAGGCATCGCTGCTGGCGGGCGCTGACGTCATCGTCAACACGGATGCGGATAACCAATATTATGGCGCCGACATTGCTCGATTGGTCGAACCGATTCTGGCGGGTCGGGCTGATATTGTGGTAGGCGACCGGGGAGTGGCGACGCTGGAATACTTTTCGCCGGTCAAGCGCCTGCTACAGCGATTCGGCAGTTGGGTTGTGCAGTTGGCTTCTGGCATCTCTATACCCGATGCGACGAGCGGTTTTCGCGCATTCAGCCGCGATGCGGCGCTGCGGACGAGCGTCTTGAGCGAATATTCGTACACGCTGGAGACCCTCATCCAGGCCGGCGCGCACCGATTGGCGATCGAATACGTGCCGATCCGAGTGAATGCCAAGACGCGCGAGTCTCGGCTGATCGCAAACGTGCCCGAGTTCA
>CAYGWJ010000033.1:0-3329 GCA_964353405.1 uncultured Anaerolineae bacterium | reverse complement strand
GTCGGAGGTCTACGCCAAGACGACCGTCGAGGACGTCATCGCCCTCGGCCCCGAGCAGTGGCACAACAACCCCTACCGGCTCCTTTTTCCTTTGGACAACCTCATCGGTCAAAACTTCCACTCGCTCCAGCTCGGGAACGGAAGCCTCTTCGTGAAGGCCATGGGTTTCCAGCTCTCCGACCACCCCCGCGTCCGCAGCTCGCATCACCAGGCCGTCGAGAAGGTGGGCAAAGGGCTCGTCGCCGTGGCCAGTTCTCGCGACGGCAAGGTGGTCGAGGCCGTCGAGCACAAGAAGTACCCCAACGTCCTCGGCGTCCAGTTCCACCCGGAGCACCCCCTGCTCTTCGACCCCGAGCCCCGTGTCCGGCAGAAGCCCGGGGACACGCCGACGAGCTTCCTGGCCATTCTCGAAGGGACGCCGCCGAGTGTCGAGTTCAACAAGAAGATCTGGAGCTGGTTCGCCGGCAAGCTCGTCGAGAACCACGGAAAATAAGCGGCGTGGGACCGTCCTGGCGCTCCAGGCCGACGGGCTTGACACGGCCCCGCCTGGGGCCTATCTTTTAAGAGGAGAAACGGGCGCGCCATGAAGAGGAAATTTGCTCCGTTCTCACTCTCCCGCGTGGCGGCCGGCGCTCTGCTATTTCTCTCCTCAAGCTGTATTTTCTCCCCCGGCACGCCCCCCCAAGGACGCCTCATCAGCCGCACGAACTGCAAGAGCTTCCCCCAAACGAATTCCCAGGCGTCGGAGTCGATCCGGGCGGCGAACCAGGAGTGCGCCGAATACATCTATGACGGAAAGAGCGTCCTGCGCCTCAAGCACGTCAACGCCGGGTTCAACTGCTGTCCGGGAACGGTCGCGGCGGACATCCAAATTACGGGCGGCGAAATCCGCATCAAGGAGAAGGAGTCGTCCTCCCTTTGCGACTGCAGTTGCCTGTACGACCTCGACTACGAATTCGTCGGCGTCGCCCCGGGAATCTACAGGATTTTGGTCATCGGCCCCTATCAAATCGAGAGCGAACCGCCTCTCGAATTCCTCATCGACCTCGGCGGGGCGGCATCCGGTTCATATTGCGTCGAACGGACCCATTATCCTTGGTCCGTTTGAGATGAGCGAGGATTGACAAATCCCTACTATAATAGTAGTATTTTATGAGAATTCGACGAAAGGAGCTCGCCATGAAGCGTTTCCAGATCCCGCGAGTGTCGCACTGTAAAGGCGGCTGCCAGCGTTCCTCCCGAGCAAGAGGTTAAACTGCTCTGGGACTGCCCCTCAAGAGGGACTGTCCTCCGAAGGGGGACTGTCCCTCTTGATCTGCCCCCCCATGGGGCCGTCCCTCTTGGCTTAACTGGCCCGTCGCTCTGTCTCCTTCGGAGATTGGCCGACGGGCCCTTGTGTTTCAGCCTTGAGTCCGACATGACTTTGTTGAATAATGGGGAAACCGGCGAAACCGAGAAACCGAAGGAGGCCCCATGAAATACAGCATCGGCGCGGCGTTCCTGATTATCGCCATCGCGGCAGGCTGCGTGAAATCGGCCAAGGCGCCCGAAGGCATCCTGTTCAAGGACGACCTGGCTTTTTTACAAACGCACACGAAAGTCGTCGTGCTCAGCGGCGCGGACGGACTGGCCCAGGTGGCCGTTAACCCCGACCTCCAGGGCCGGGTCATGACCAGCACGGCCGGGGGGCCGGACGGACTGAGCTTCGGCTGGATCAACCGGGAGCTCCTGGCCTCGGGCGTGAACAACCCCCACATCAACGCCTTCGGCGGCGAGGACCGCTTCTGGCTCGGGCCCGAGGGCGGCCAGTTCTCCATATTCTTCAAGAAAGGCGACCCGTTCGACCTGGATCACTGGTGGACGCCGCCGGCCGTCAACGAAGGCAGCTTCGACATCGCTGAGCTGGCGCCGGACCGTATTCGCTTCCGTAAGTCCATGCGCCTCGTCAATAATTCGGGGACGGAGTTCGACGTCGCGGTCGACCGGGAGGTCCGTGTCCTCGGCGCGGCCGAGGTCATGGCTCTTGGCGTCCCCGTCCCGGCAGGTGTCAATATGGTCGCCTACGCTTCCGACAACAGGATCACCAACGCCGGCGCCGCCGCCTGGACGAAGGACACCGGCCTGCTTTCTATCTGGATCCTGGGGATGTTCAACCCTTCACCGGCGACGACGATCGTCGTCCCGTTCAAGAGCGGCCCGGAGGCGGAGCTCGGGCCGGCCGTCAACGACGCCTATTTCGGCAAGGTCCCGGCCGACCGCCTCGTGGTCAAGGAAAAGGACGGCGTCCTCTTCTTCAGCGGCGACGGCAAGTACCGGAGCAAAATCGGTATCGCGCCGGCGCGGGTCAAGCCATTCGCCGGGAGCTACGACGCCGCGAACAGTGTCCTGACCATCGTCCATTTGACGGTCCCCGAGGGCGCCGCCGACTACGTCAACTCGATGTGGGAGATCCAGGAGAAGCCCTTCGCCGGGGACGTCGTCAACAGCTACAACGACGGTCCTTCCGCGCCGGGAGCGAAGCCGCTCGGCCCGTTCTACGAGCTCGAATCGTCGTCGCCGGCCGCGGCCCTCGCACCGGGAGAAACCCTGGCCCACGTCCACACGACGATGCATTTCCAGGGGCCGGAGAAGGCCCTCGACCAGATCGCCCGCAAGGTCCTCGGCGTCGGCCTCGAGGAGATCAAAAAGGCGTTCAAGAAGAGCTGACGCAGCCCGGTCCCAAAGTGACGTTCCTGAGGAACTCGGCGCACTTTTCCGGATAGGTGACGTTGATATAGATGCCCGTGCCGATCTCGAAACCCGCCGGAGTCGTGAGTTTCGGGATGATCAGCATGTACCAGTGGAAATACTTATCATTCTCGTCGCCCACCGTCGCCGAGCGGATGATGAAGTTGTAGTCCGGATTGGCCAGGCCCTTATAGACCCTGGCCAGGATGCGTTTCAAGGAAGCGGCGAAATCGGCCACTTCCCGGCTGCCGATATCTCCAAACGAGGCCTGGTGCTTTTTCGGCATGATGCGGATCTCAAACGGCGTCCGGGAGGCATAGGGGGCGTAGGCGACAAAAAAGTCCGTTTCGGCGATGATCCGTTCGCCCACCCGCATCTCTTCCGCAAGCATGTCGCAGTAAATGCACTGCCCATAGGAATCAAAATAGCGGACCGCCTGTTCGAAGGGATTGCGGACATGAGGCGGCACGATGGGTGTCGCGATCAGCTGAGAATGGGGATGTTCGAGTGACGTCCCGGCCCGGAGGCCGTGGTTGCGGAACAGGTTGATAAAACAAATCCGGCTTTGCCGGGCGGCGCTCAGGTACCGCAGTTTATAAGCG
>CAYGWJ010000032.1:0-10565 GCA_964353405.1 uncultured Anaerolineae bacterium | reverse complement strand
ATTGCGAATGATGCACCTCCTGATGCGTGCGGTTGAACAGCGATTGAAACCTTTGAGCGCGATTCGAGTGCCCGCTGCTGAAGTCGCTGGGGCAATCGCTGGTGCAGGTGCAAAATGACTCAACCTTCATCTACTGAGAATTTGACCGCTTCCCGCTGCTGGAGGCCGAATGGCCGGCGATTGCCGCCGCGCTGCCACGCCTGGTGCACGGCGAGAATGACCGCTTGCAGAGCGTGTGCGACGCGCTCCAATTTTTTCTGAACTTTTCTGGCCGGTGGGATGAATGGCTGGCCCTCAGCCAGCAAGCCGAAGAAAAGGCGCTGGCCGCTCAAGATTTGGACAACGCGGGCTGGCGGGCGTTTCAGGCGGGGTATGCCTATTCTTTGCGCGAGCAAGCTGCCCAAGTGCTGGCCTGCGCCGGGCGGTGCGCCGCCCACTTTGAGAAGGCTAAGGCTGGAGCGTCGGAAATCGCCATCTACCTGCGCGGTGCCGGCCACCAGTTGGCGAAAAACTATCCGGCGGCGATTGAAGCATACCAAGAGGTGCTCAGCCTGTGGCGGGCCAACGCGCCGGAGAGTGTCGCTGTCGCCAATGCGCTGAACTCGCTGGCCGGTGTGGAACAAGCGCAGGGTGACTACACTGCCGCCGAGCGTGACTACCGCGAGGCCCTGCGGATTGCAAACAAAGCCAACTACCGCGAAGGTGTTGCTCACATGACCGGCAACCTGGCCGAACTGGCGCTCGACCGGAAAGACTGGGCGGCTGCCGAGACACTGGCGCGTGAGGCGCTGGAGTTCGCGGAAAAGGTGGGACGGCAAGAGTTGGCTGGTTCAGACTGTTGGCGGCTTGCGAAAGCGCTGGCCCGGCAGGGCAAACCCGCCGAGGGCCTACCCTACGCCCGCCGCGCAGTGGAGATTTTCACCAAATTGCGCCAGCCGGATAATTTGGAATATGCGCAAGCCGCGCTCAAGGAATGTGGCGGGTAGCGCGTGTTGGCCCAAAGGGAGCAAGAACATGACACATCCACTGATTGACCAATTTCGTTTCACACGCAGTGAATGGCTGCGCGGGCTGGAAGGAGTTTCTGAAGACGATGCAACTCGTCACTTGCGCCGGATGAATTGCGTCAGTTGGATTGTCGGCCACCTGGCCTGGCACGAACACCGGTACTGGCTCGAGCGGGCGCAAGGCAAGCTGTTATTCCCCACACTGAACGAGGTATACGCATACGGCGCGCCGATGAGCACCCCGTCGTTGACCGAAATGCTGGGCCTCTGGCGCACGGTGACACAGGCGGCCGATCCGTATCTGGACAGCTTGACAACAGAAAAGCTGCAGAGCGAGTTGTTGCGAGATGGCAAACCTGTCGGTCAAAGCATCGGTTCGGCGCTGCGGCGCATGACCTATCACTACTGGTTTCACATCGGGGAGATACAAGCCATCCGGCAGATGCTTGGCCAGGCGAACCTGCCCGAGTACGTGGGCGACATAGACATTCAAGCGCCCTATCGCCCGGAGTAAAGGATGAAGGATGAAGGCGGAAGGATGAGGATTCGAACGCCCTAAACGGCAAGCCGCCCGGTGCGCGCAGCCTGCGCATCCGGCCCACTCACATACAAGGAGGTTGTCACTGGCAAACTAGACGCAAGCCCACACATACGCGCCACCTGATCCCCATGCAGGTCAAACGCCTGCACTATCAAATCCATAGGAGGAAACCATGTTGCAGGGAATCGTCTTGTTCTTTAATGCCTATCTCGTCCCGCTGGTCTGGAAGATCCTGGGCGCGATGGCCATCTGGATCGTCGGCGGCTGGCTGATTGGGTTCATCGGCAAGTTGCTGGGGCGCTCGCTCGCCGCGCGCAAGGTTGACGCCACGCTCACCCGCTACGTCGGAGGCGGCGCAAACGTGCTGATGCGCCTGCTGGTGATCATTGCCGTCTTTAGCGTGCTGGGCGTGGAAACGACTTCGTTCGCGGCCCTGCTCGCGGCGGCGGGCATCGCCATCGGCGCGGCCTGGGCCGGGCTGCTCGCCAACTTTGCGGCAGGCGTCTTTCTCATCGTTCTGCGGCCTTTCAAGGTTGGCGACTTTGTGACGGCCGGCGGCGTCACCGGCGACGTGAGAGAAATGGGCCTCTTTGTGACGACGATTGACACGCCGGACAATGTCCGCGTGTACGTGGGCAACAATAAAATCTTTGCCGACTCGATCCAAAACTATACGGCCAATCCTTACCGGCGCGTCGAGCTCACGGCGCAGATCGCGCACAGCGTAAATCCCGCCGATGCGATCAAGCGACTGCAAGCGCGCGTGGCCCAAATCCCCAACGTCTTGTCCAAGCCGGCGCCCAGCGTCGAGATTCTCCAATTCAACCAGTGGGGCGCCGTCATCGCCGTCCGCCCGTTTTGCCATAACAATGATTACTGGCAGGTCTATTTCGACACCAACCAGGCCATCGCCGAGGTAGGTTCGGAAGCGGGTTACGGGGTGCCTGAACAGCGCATGGCCGTGCGCAACCTGGCCTGACATCACTGCACACGATCGCTCGCTGCGCCGTCCCTGGCACTCAAGCATCGCGTGACACGCTCGCGGATACACCCCCAATGTGCCTTTGGGTGGATTACACTGCACCGACTATTGTGGCATAATAGAAGCACGATAGTTGATCGCCATCCAACCATTGTCAGGGTGTCATTGCGGTATCATCTCAATAATCCGGGGAAAGAACCTTGCGAAGGTTTAGCCCGAGTTCGCTGCGTAATGAGCGGAAACCTTCGCAAGGTTCAAGTCCCCCCACTTTTTGAGAGGATACTCATTGCGAGAACTTGCCGTGTGGCGGCATGCTTGAAAACAGAAACTGCTCGCGTTCGCGTGAGCGCGCGGCGACACCTGCGCTTGCACCGCAGGCGCAAGTGTGAATTCGCCGCGCTACAGAGCAGAACCCCGTGAAAGGGGGAACAAGTCACCATGAACAGCAGCGACGAAACCAACAACGAATTTTTAAAGCCGCCCTTTCTCTACGAGATTCGGGTCAAGGGCCGTCTATCCAGCGAGCAGTGGACGTCCTGGTTCGACGATTTGACCGTCTCGACGGACAAGGGCGAGTCCACGCTGCGAGGTCGAGTGCCCGACCATGCCGCTCTGTACGGGCTGCTCGCCCGGCTGCGCGATCTTGCGATACCCCTGGTGGCCGTCAAGGTCCTCGACGCTCAGGCCCAGCTCAAATTGTCCCAGCAAAGCCGGCGCTATGACCTGACGATCAACCTGCTGCTGGTGGCGATTTACCTGGCGCTGATGGGCGGCCTGGCTGCGATCACGGTCTTTGTCGCGCCCGTCATCAACACGGCGCTGGCCCTGGCGTTGCTGTTTGCCCTGCTGGGCGGTCTGGCGCATGCCTTTTGGCTCTGGAGTGGGCAGACAGCCTGGCGCTGGCTCACCTACGTGACCTGGCCCGCCGCCGCCATCACGTTTCTGGTCTTTGTGCCCGTGTCAGGCATATTGCCGCCGGCGGTGGGCATCGGGATCATGCTCATCCTCGGCGCGGGCGGCCTGCTTTACCTCGTCTACTACCTGCGGCGGCGGGCCGAAAACATCAAAGACAGCCTCACCCAGGGAGAATTGCCCGGCAGCGAAAGAGATTCTTCGCTTCGCTCAGAATGACAGAACCAGGGCGCAATGACCATAGACCCGCTGCTCTCAACCAAGCTGCACATTCCAGAAGCCAGGGCGAACCTGGTGACGCGTCCGCGCCTGGTGGCCCGACTGGCCGAAGGCTTGCGCCTGGGACGCCGCCTCACGCTGGTCTCTGCGCCGCCGGGCTTTGGCAAGACGACGCTGATCAGAGAGTGGGTCGGCGTCACACCCCTGAAGGGTGTCCTGTCCCCAGGACGCCCTTCAGGGGCGGGGACACAGCGACGCGTCGCCTGGCTGTCCATAGACGAGGGCGACAACGAACCCGCGCGCTTTCTGCGTTACGTGATCTCGGCTCTGGCCCAGGCGGACGAGCGCGTCGGGCGGGCGCTGCTCGAATCGTCTCCACCCACATCAGCCCAGGAACTGCTGATCGCCGAGGTCATCCGCCTCATCAACGACCTGGCCGGGACCGGCGCTGAACTGTCTCTCGTCCTTGACGACTATCACCTGATCCGAGAGTTCGCCGTGCATGACCTGGTCGCCTTTCTCTTGACGAACCAACCGCCCGGCTTGCACGTCGTCATCGGCACGCGAGAAGACCCGCCCCTGCCACTCGCCCGCCTGCGTGCGCGTGACCAGGTCACCGAGATCCGCGAGCGCGCTCTCCGCTTCACTTTAGAGGAAGCCGCCACTTTCTTTAGCCAAACGATGAGTTTGGACCTATCGTCGGGATCCATCGCCTCGCTCGCAGCGCGCACCGAAGGGTGGATCACGGGTCTCCAGCTTGCCGGGCTGGCGCTCCGCCAACACACCGGGGCGGACGAATTCGTGGCGGCCTTTGCCGGCGACGACCGCTACATCGTGGACTATCTCATGGCCGAGGTACTGGACCGCGAGCCACCCCCTGGGCCGATCCGCAGCTTTTTGCGGCAGACTTGCATCCTCGACCGCCTGTCCGCCTCCTTGTGCAATGCCCTGACCGGTCGGGACGACTCGCAGGCGATGCTGGAGCGCCTTTTAAGCGCGAATCTCTTTCTCATCCCCCTCGACAACCGCCGCGAGTGGTATCGCTACCACGTCCTCTTTGCCGAGGTGCTGCGCTTGACCCTCACCGCGCAGGAACGCATCGAGCTTTACAAGAAAGCAGCCACATGGTGCGCGGCTCACGGGTTGGACGAGCTGACCACGCGCTACACTCGCCTCGCGGCCGAGCTATCGGCCACCTCGAGTGTAACCACGCGCCGCGCTACAGCGGCCCAACCTTTGGTTGAGCCGTTGAGCGAGCGCGAGAGGCAAGTGCTGCGCTTGATCGCAGATGGGCTTTCCAACGCCGAAATCGCCGCAAGACTCGTCATCGCCCAGGGCACGGTCAAGCGGCACATCAATAACATCTATGGCAAGCTCGGCGTGGAGAGCCGAACGCAAGCGGTGGCGCGATCCAGAGAGCTGGGGCTGTTGTAAGCCCCGCTTACCTGGCCGAGCCACAACTGCACAGGTTATAGGAGTTACCTGGAGCGCCCCGCCGGTACAGACCCAGAGCCGTGTCCCGTGAACGGGACTGGCCGGACTTTCAGCAAACCGTCAGCCCAACTGGTAGACAAACGCCCCGGCCTGTTGTACAATGACAAATGTCTACCCTGAAACTGGCATCGAGCAACAACCATGAGAAGCCTGTATTTCCTCGCGTTCCGCAACCTGTGGGTTCGCAAGTCTCGCACCTTCTTGACCCTGTCCGGCGTGGCGCTGGGTGTGGCACTGGTGCTGGCCGTGAGCATCACCAACGCCAGCGCCAAGCAATCCTTTGAGAGTTTTTTCGCGCAGGCTTCGGGCCATGCTAACCTCACCGTGGCCGACGCGGCCAGCATGACGGTGCAAAAAGGAATGCGTGCCAGCCTGCTGCGCGAAGTGAAGGATACGCCGGGTGTCGTCAATGCCGTCGGGATGACGAAAGATTCGGCGCTGCTGGCTGGCAAAGACAATACGGTTGTCAATCTCAGTATCGTCGGCATTGACCCGACGGAAGATGTACAAGTCCGAACGTACGAGTTGGCGCAGGGCCGCTTTCTCACTGGTCAGGATCGCTCCTACGACATCGTAATCCCCAAGCTTCTGGCCGAAAAGCATAGCATCGCGCTGAACGACAAGATTGATCTGACTATTGGCAATGACAAGCAGACATTCACCGTCATCGGCTGGCTGGCGGACAAGGGCGCGGCGCGCACCTACAACGGCACCGTCGGCTTTGTCACACTCGAGGTCGCGCGCGAGGTGTTTGAGCGTGGCAGCAAGTTCGATCAGATTGACCTGGTGGCAGACACAGCCATCGCCAAAGAATCGGACAGCCTCGACCAACTCAAGGCCGGCCTGCAAGCCCAACTGGGCGATAGCTACGTGGTGGATTATCCTTCGGCAACAGGCAAGTCCATCTCGGATGCCATCAGCGGCCTGACGACGGCGCTGAGCATGTTCACCGTCATCGCGCTGATCGTGAGCGCGCTGCTGACGTACAACACCTTCTCGATGATCGCGCTGGAGCGGACACGCGAGTGGGGACTGCTGCGCTCGCTGGGCACGGGCCGCAGCCAGCTCTTGCGGCTGGTGCTGATCGAAGCCGTGTTCATGGCCGTGATTGGCGCGGGGCTGGGATTGGTAGGCGGTGTGCTGATGGCGATCCCGCTCATGCGCATGATGGAGGTCATGTTCGGCGGTCTGCCCATCGAGAACATCACCGTGCCTCCGGCGGGCGTGGTGAGCGCGGCAATCTCGGGCGTGCTGGTCACACTGTTCGCGTCGTTCGTGCCCGCGTGGGGCGTCACGCGCATCACGCCGATGGAGGCCTTGCGCACGCGCAGCCAAAAGCGAGAAGGCTTTATCGTCCGACACGGCTGGAAAGTTGGCCTGGTCTTGCTGGCGGTGTTCATCGCCAATGAAGTGAGAGGCTTTCTGCCCGGCTCGGGCGAGTTCTCGCTCATCCTCGCCTTTTCCAGTGTGACACTGCTCGTGCCGGTGGCGATCAGTTTGCTCGAGCGGGTCATCCGGTATGCCATGTCGGCCCTGTATGGAATGCCGGGCAAGCTCGGCAGTCTCAACATTCAGCGCAACAAGAGCCGCGCCACGCTCACCGTCAGCGTGATCGTCGTCGGCGCGGCGATGACGATCGGCATGGGCGGGATGCAGGTCAGCTTCAAGGCCGAACTGGAAAACTGGATTGACTCGGCGGTAGGCGGAGATTTTTGGATCAGCAGCTCGACCGGGCTGGCGATGCGGCCCGAGGTGGGCCAGCGCATCGCCGCCACAGCGGGCATTGCCGCGCTCACCCCGGAACGCTGGATGTATGTGACGATCACCGGCGCGACGACCAAAGACGGATTCAAATCCCGGCGCGAGCTGATGCTGTTCCGCGTGATTGACCCGGCCACCCGCCGCGATGTGAGTTCGGTGCGCTTTAGCCAGGATGACGACAAGGCGGAAGAGCTCTGGAACGATTTTGTCTCCGGCGACGCGGTATTCATCGCGGGCTATGTGCAACAGGCGCTGGGGCTGGAGCGCGGCGATACGATCCGCATCCGCACGGCGCGCGGCGAGCAGGACTTGCGCGTGGCCGGCATCGTCACCGACATTCTCCAAGGCGGTCGCTCCATCACCGGCTCGTGGGGCGACATGCGCCAATACTTTGGGCAAAATAACGCCAGCTTTTACATCGCCCGCCTGGCGCCCGGCGCAAATTCAAATGCAGTGGAGCAGGTACTCAAAGACGATTTGGCCAAGAGCCGCCACCTCACCATTCAATCGGGCGACGAATGGCGCGCCGAGATGCGCAAGATGTCGCTGCAATTCTTTATGCTGTTCGATGCCATCGTCGTCGTGGCCGTCATCGTCGGCGCATTGGGCGTGGTCAACACGATGACGATGAGCGTGCTGGAGCGCACGCAAGAGATCGGGATGCTGCGCAGCATCGGCATGACGCGCACGCAGGTCACCTGGATGGTGCTGGCCGAAGCGGGCGCGCTGGGTCTGATCGCGGCGCTGTTCGGCGTGGGCGCGGGGGTGGGGCTGTCGTTCATCATGGTCGCGGGGATGAAGCAAGGCACAGGCTGGAGCGTCAATTGGGTTTTCCCCACTGTACCGTTGTACACCAGCATCCTCATCGCGCTGGTCGTTTCGCAGGTCGCGGCAATTTACCCGACGGTGCGCGCGGTGAGGACGGTGATCGTGGAAACGATCAAGGCCGAGTGAGGTTAGTTCGTTAGTTCGTCAGTTTGACTTTTTCTTTCCTTACATTGACAGGCGGGTCAACAGCTTTGGCATCCAGCCCGGTATGATAGTCGTGGACTATGGCTGCGGGCCAGGGCGATATACCGAGCGGTTTGCCAAGCTCGTTGGCGAAACTGGCCAGGTCTATGCCGTGGATATTCACGAGATGGCAGTTCAGGTCATCAAAGACAAGATTGCCAGGTATCAATGGCGAAACGTCGTGCCGCGGCTGGCGAACGGCTACAACAGCGGCGTGCCCGACCACGTGGCCGATGTGGTATGCGCGCTGGACATGTTCTTTATCATCCGGCAGCCGGCTGATTTCCTGGCGGAGCTCAAGCGCATCGCCAAGCCGGATGGCGTGTTGATCATTGACGATGGACATCAGCCACGCCAGGCGACTCGTCAAAAGATTCTCGACTCGGGCCTTTGGAACATTGCGACAGAGATCCAAGATCACTTGAAGTGCAAACCCGCGAATGACCGCTGCGCGTGACGCATCACGTTTCACGCAGCACGCAGCACGCATTACGTGAAAACATTCGAACCTTGCCACAAGGAAGCCACAATGAATAACCTGAAATCCCTACTGGGGCCAATGCGCGTTCCATTTCTTATCTTGACTCCCGCGTGCGCCTTGTTGGGAGTGGGAACCGCGATCTGGACAACGGGGCACGTCAATGCAGTCCATGTTGTCCTGGTTCTCATCGGGGCCGTCTCGGCGCACATCAGCGTCAATGCCTTTAACGAGTACTTTGACTTTAGGAGCGGCCTGGACTTGCGAACCACGCGAACTCCTTTCAGCGGCGGGAGCGGCACGCTGCCCGAACAACCCCAGATGGCACGCGCGGCACTGATCACGGCGTCAATCGCATTTGCCGTCACGGGCCTGATCGGCCTGTACTTTATGAGCGTTCGTGGCCTGGCCTTGTTGCCTTTGGGCTTGTTGGGGCTGTTCCTCATTTTAGCTTACACGGTATGGCTGGCGTACAACCCGGTCTTGGGCCTATTGGCGCCTGGAACGGGTTTTGGGATACTGATGGTAATGGGCACGCACGTCGCCCTCACGGGCCAGTATTCCTGGACAGCGTTTACCGCGTCGCTGGTGCCCTTCTTCCTGGTAAACAATCTGCTGCTGTTGAATCAATTCCCAGATGTACAAGCCGACCAAAGCGTAGGCCGGAGACATTTTCCGCTGATCGTCGGCAGACGTGTCAGCAGTTACATCTACGGCGCATTTCTGCTGCTGGCTTACGTGGCGATCCTGGCCGGCGTCGGCCTGGGGCAACTGCCCCTCGCCAGCCTGATCGGATTGGGGACGGTCGTGATCGCCGTGCCGGCTTTCCTCGGCGCGGTTCGATATGCCGAAGAGGTTCAAAAACTCGTCCCCTACCTGGGCTTGAACGTGATTATCAACATCGCTACGCCAACGTTGGTTGGCGTCGGGTTGCTGATGCGGTAGACGCTGTACCGGCTGGCTGCATCCATCGACAAAGGAATAACACCTCGATGGCAACCACTACATTCAAAGATGTCGTAGATGGAATCGAAGGAGCGCTTCTCATCGGCGCGAATCTCGTCTTCTGGCCGCTGCTGCGACGTTGGCGGCTCAGATGGGGCGCGACCGAGGCCGAGATTCAAAAGACGCTGCCCGGCGACGAGTTGGTGCCGCAGCCCAAATGGTCGTACACGCAGGCGATCACGATTCGCGCTTCAGCCGAGCAAGTATGGCCGTGGCTGGTGCAGGTGGGACTGGGACGCGGCGGGTTCTATAGCTACGAGTGGCTGGAGAACCTGGTGGGCTGCGACACGCCTCCGGCGCAACGCGGACAGCATCGTGGCGGAACTGCAAGATTTCAAGGCCGGGGATGGCATCCAGCTCCATCCACAAATGTCGGCCATACCGGCCGCCATCGTCGAGCCGTGCCGCGCGATTGTGCTGCACGGCGACACGCGCCTCGGGAGTGTGCCCGTGCCGGCCAGCAGCGCCAAGGGCGATTACTTTGCGACGACGTGGGGGTTCTATCTCATCCCGCGCGACGACGGCACAACCCGGCTCATCGCTCGGTTCCGCAGCGACTATAACGAAAAATTCGCGAATGCGATGATGTACGGCCCGCCGCTGGTCGAGCCGATCAGTTGCGTGATGCAGCGCAAGATGTTGTTGGGTATCAAACAAAGGGTAGAGACTACTGTGCGCTAGATCAGAATTATGACCGCCCTCTTGCAATGGCGAACTTGACAGATGACTTGCGTCAATGGGTGGAAGCGACCTAAACCGTCGCTCCCGCCAACACGCTTCGCGCGGCGCACAGGAGAAAGAATGCAATCAGAAAAAACCAAAGCCAAACTCTACACGCGGTATCCGCTGTCCAGCGTTCTCATCTACAACGGCAGCACCGTCTTGCACTTTACGCTGGGCGGAATCGGCATAGCACTTGGCTACAGCTTCTCGTCGTGGGCCGGTTACACGTTCGGGGCCGCGTATCTCGTGCTCGCCTATGCGGAAATGTATGTGCTGATGCCGCTCAAGGTCTGCCCCAACTGCGTCTATTACAAGGCGCAAGACTCGCTGTGCGTATCGGGCTTGAACGTCATCTCCAAGAGAATCGCCAAAGCAGGAGACCAGAACAACTTTGCCAGGCGCGCCGAGGGGTTGCTGTGTCCCAACAACCTG
>CAYGWJ010000031.1:0-2533 GCA_964353405.1 uncultured Anaerolineae bacterium | reverse complement strand
GATTCAGAGCATCAAGACCGAGGGCCAGGTCATTGGCAACCGGACCAAGGTGCGCGTGACCAAGAACAAGGTCGCGCCGCCGTTCCGCGAGGCCGAGTTCGACATCATGTACAACGAAGGCATCAGCAAGTCCGGCGATGTATTGGACATTGCGACCGAGCTAGAGATCATCACCAAGCGCGGCGCGTTCTTTGCGTTCGAAGAGACCCGGCTCGGTCAAGGCCGCGAGAACGCCAAAGAGTACCTCAAACAGAATCCCGAACTCTTGACGCAGATCGAGCAGCGCATTCGCGAACATGCCGTTCAGGCCGAGGCCATTGTCCTCGACACTGACGATGAGCACGGCCAAGACGAGGCCCGATTGACTGAAGAACCGCTGCTACAAGAATCTGAAACCGAGGCTGTCGTCGAAGCCGCATAATCCAATATTTGAAATCTGGCCTTGGACATTTAAAAGGCGCCCGGGAATTCTCCGGGCGCTTTTGGTTTGTGCGCCGTTTGACAGTCCACACACAGACAGGTATAATATCGCCCGGACTAATCCAGACATTAGAGAAAGGGAATAGAATCGTGGGCGACGTTCAGCAGCAGGCGGCAGCATCAACTCCACCGCAGGGCGCAGTGCCGAAGCGCCTGGCGGACCTCAAGCCCAAGATGCGCTTTGAGGGAACAGTCAAAAAGGTTGAGCTCTTTGGCGCGTTCATAGACATCGGCGCAGAACGCACGGGTCTGGTGCACATCTCGCAGTTCCGCGAAGGACATGTCAACCGGGTCGCGGATGTCGTGAAGGAAGGCGACGGCGTCAAGGTCTGGGTTAAGAGCGTGGATATCCAGAAAGGCATGCTCAACCTGACCATGATCGAGCCTCCGCCGCTGGATTGGAGCGACTTGCAACGCGGATTGAAGCTGACCGGCAAGATCGTGCGCCTCGAGGATTTTGGCGCGTTTGTGTCCTTTGGCGGGCCCAGGGACGGCTTGGTGCCGGCGGGCCAGATGGTCAAAGGCCGCCGCATCAACAAGCCGTCGGATGTCGCGGCTGTTGGCGACGAGGTGACGGTGTGGGTCACCAGCGTGGATGGTAAGCGTGAACGCATTGGCCTGTCCATGGTTGAGCCGCCGGCCCTGCCATGGGCTGAGGTCAAGAAAGGCCACACCTACACCGGCAAGGTCACCCGCCTGGAGCGCTTTGGCGCATTTGTGGACATTGGCGCAGAGCGCGACGGATTGGTGCATGTCAGCGAGCTGGCGTCCGGTTACGTGCGCGACCCATCCGAAGTCGTGACGGTGGGCGAAGAAGTCGAAGTCACAGTAGTGGACGTCAATGCCAAGAAGCGTCAGATTCAGCTCAGCATGAAAGAGGCCAGCCAGCCGGAGCCGGAAGTGGAACTGGAGCCGGAACAAACCATCATGGAACTGGCTTTCCGCGAAGCGCGCGCCAGCCGCCCGCGTCGCCAGAGCGTCCAGCAGCATCTCCGCAACGAAAAAGGCCGCGGACGCCAGGAGCAGGGCGACATGCAGGGCGACATTATGCGCCGGACGCTCGCTCAACGTCCCGACCGAGATTAGGGATTTCGCTTAGAGCAGTTTCCAGTTGCGCGTACGGTTTTCGGAATCGAGCCTTCAGGAGGTTTCCGGCTAATGCCTCGATTCCGGCCCGTACATCCAAGTGGAATCCGCTATAAGGCACAACAGCGGACGATGTTCGTCCGCTGTTTTTGTTTGCGTACGGTTCGATGCGATGAAGGCCCGTCGGCTTAAATAGCATCCCTAGTCAAGGCCGGCCGCCTCGACTCACAGCCTGACCCGGTGCCCTGACCGACGACTACCAATCCTCGTCGTCGTCGTCGTCGTCGTCGTCCTCAAAGTCTTCTTCGTCAAACTCTTCGAGGTCCTCGTCCCATTCCTCTTCTTCTTCCTTGTCGACGACTTGTTCCTCTTCTTCTTCTTCTTCCCACTCTGCCTCCTTGGGCAGTTCCTCCTCTTCCTGGGTGTAGGTCAGGCAGCCCAGTTCAGGGTCCAGGTCAATTTGGTCCGCGCCACAAAAGCCGGACTCGAGGTAAACGCAATCTACGTATCTACAACGAATGCGGGGCATGGAGGGCCTCCTCTTGCCAAGTTTCCGCGTGTGATGATGGAGGATCAAATATCGGGATTACCCAACACCCATCGGGAAGCACATCGCGCTGACGCTTGATTACTTGACTCCCTTCAAAGCTTGTTCAATGCTGGACTGGAAATCGCCCGCGCTGCACTC
This sequence comes from uncultured Anaerolineae bacterium, assembly GCA_964353405.1. Classification (GTDB taxonomy): domain Bacteria; phylum Chloroflexota; class Anaerolineae; order Fen-1058; family Fen-1058; genus JBGLNJ01. Next base: position 279 of record CAYGWJ010000031.1, on the reverse strand, counting down.
GGGTGTGCCGGGCTTGCAACTGAACGGCAGTGCGCCCCGGACAGCCAGCACGCCATTGAGGTAGAACGACGGCGTGGCATCTACCCCGGCTGACATTGCCGAGTTGCTGGAATCGCTGGCGTCCTTGATATGCTTGCCTGAATTCACGCAGGTCGCAAAAGCTTGCGTATCCAGCCCGGCTTGCTGGGCAAAAGACGACAGACTAGCCGCATCGGTCCGGCCAAAATTCTGGAACAGCAACTTGCTGTATTCCCAGTATTTGTCCTGGTCATTGGCGCA
>CAYGWJ010000030.1:0-9226 GCA_964353405.1 uncultured Anaerolineae bacterium | reverse complement strand
CGCGCCGCTTGCAGCATCCCGTCCAACAACTCGCCCGGATGCTGATAGATCAACGTCCGCAGCCCCTCCGGCACCGTCAGGATCAAATGCCGATACTTTACCCCAGGATGCAGCATCCCTTTCACCCTCTCCACCCACTCTTGCCCGTACACCTTTGCACACGACAGACAAAACGTGCTCTTGCAACTGAACGCCACAACATGTTCTTCCAAACATTCCGGGCACAGGTACACCGCATGCCCATTCTCCGGGTTGCCACACCCCAACATCTTCTGCACAACTTCATCCACCCCTTCATAGCGCGGATACTTGCTCTTAAAGTCGACCCATCCGTCCTCGAAGATCTGTTTGAAGATGTTCTTCTGGTCTTTGCCCGACTCTGCCATGTCGGCCAGTTTAGCCAATCTCGATGGTTATGTCAAACAATGACCCAAAAAGGAAATTCCTATTAACTCAAGTTGAGCGCATCGGGCGATTGGGCGGCATCGTCGCGCCGATTCTCAATCAGGGCGACATCCTGGATTTCGATAACGTCCTGCCGCATCTGGGACACAAAGTGCCGAGGTCGTGCGCGGGCTCCAGCACGGCCTGGGCGTCCAGCTATCTGTACGCCGTCGAAAAGATGGGCGGCCGCGGCGTCGCCATGGGCAGCGATGTCAATGGCGCGGCCAGTATGCCGGGGCCGCGTTTCGGCAGCTATGCCGCCTATGGCGCGCGCGGCGACAATCACCGCCTAAAGCTGCGCCGCGCCCAGATTGACGCGCAGGTCAATGGTGTCCGCTACGCCACCCCCATCCGCGACTATCGCTGGCATCGCTTTGACGAGAGTGGACCGGCAGCCTACGATCGTGAAGAGCGCGAAGCCTGGCAGGCCATCGCGCAGTACGCAGCCGGCTTCCACCCCGATCGGGACAAGCACCCGGATGACGATGCCCCGCCGGTCTCGTTGACCACCGTCGACAATGCGCTGCATATGCTGTTTCGACAGGACAATGTGGATAACATCACGCGCGGCTTTTGGGCAGCCGACGAAGCTAAAGCGGCGAATGCAACGGGTTCGCTAACCCGGGCGTCCGTGAAAGGTCGTTGGTCCGACGAGCAGTGGGCAGCCTACCTGGTAAAGCACGGCCTCGAGCCGGCCGAAAACGAACGCGATGACGATGTGCTGCGCTGGTTCGAGAAAATCAGCGGCGTGTGGACCAAGTGGCAGGACATGCAGGGCGACAATCCGCCGCTGGAGCGCAACACCGCCGGGCCGCGCCGCGACTTTGACATTAACCTCGACGGCCTGGCGCACTATGGCCTGTTGCCCGACTTTTTGCAAGACCTGCGCAATCAAGGTCTGGCGATTGAGGACTTGGCCGTCCTGTTCCGATCGGCCCACGATTACGTACAAGTGTGGGCCACTTGTGAACAGCGCTCGGCCGCACTGGCGGAAGCAAACCCGGACTCGTCCAAATCAAGTTGATCTACACTGAAAACATCTCGGCTCATGTTGGCTTGCAGATGGAGTAGGACAAGTTGGCAACTTGCCATGTCGGCTTGCAGGTGGAGTAGGACAAGTTGCCAACTTGTCTTGCAGGTGGAGTAGGACAAGTTGGCAACTTGTCAAGCGAACATCTCTCGGGAAACGGAGCGTCCTATGCAATACGTGCAAGCGATACAAGCCAGCGCGAGCGACCCGCAAGCGCTGGAGGAGCTGTACCAGGTCGCCCGGCGAGACAAGCAGGTCGGCGAATTCGCCGCCGACTTGTTCGCGTGCCACCAGGCCTCTCCCGACAATATCTTGTACGCTGCGTGGTTCTACCGCTTTCAGGCCCAGCCGGACCAGGCGGCAAGCCGCAGCGTCAATTGGCAGGCCGCCGTTCCGTTGGCGCTGGTGGCCGGCCTCTTGTTCGCCGCGCTGATGAACCGCCGCTTTGAGATGTCGCAGGCCACGCCCTTCCTGGCGCTGGCCTGGGCGCCGCTCGGCGCGTGCTGCATCATCGCCTTCTTCGCGGCCGCCAACAGAAACTGGAAATCGGCCGGGCCGGCGGTCGTGGCGCTGATCGGCCTGGGCCTGTACGCCGCGCTGTGGGCCTGGCCCGCCAGCCGCCAGAGCTATCGCACCCTGATGGTGCTCCACCTGCCGCTGCTGGCCTGGATCGGCGCCGGAGCGTATGTGCTTGGAATACGGCCCGACGCGCAGAACCGTTTCGCGTTCCTCATCAAATCGGTCGAGGTATTTGTCACGGCCGGACTGTACGCGCTGGCGGGCGGCATCTTTGCGGCCATCACCTTGAGCCTGTTCCAGGCGTTGAGGATAGAGATCCCGGTCGAGGTGCAGCAGTCGCTGGTGGCCGGCGGTGGCGGACTGATCACCGTGCTGGCCGTGGCCAGCGTCTATGATCCGGTGGCGAAGCCGGTCGAGCAGAGATTCGAGCAGGGGCTGGGCCGGTTGATCCCCACGCTGACGCGGCTGCTCTTGCCGTTGACGTTGATCGTCCTGGTCGTGTATCTCCTGGCCATCCCGTTCAACTTTTCACAGCCATTCTACAGCCGGGACGTGCTGATCGCCTACAACGCCGGGCTTTTTGCGGTGATGGCGCTGCTCGTCGGCGTGACGCCCGTGCACGAGCAAGACCTGGAGCATAAGTACCACAAGCTTTTGCGCGCGGGCATCCTGGCGGTAGCGATCCTGGCCGTGCTCATCAGCGCATATGCCTTATCCGCCACGGTCTACCGGACGGCCTTTCTCGGCTTTACGGTCAACCGTGTCACCATCATCGGCTGGAACACCATCAACATCGGCATCCTGGCCGCGCTCATTTTCAGGCAGTTAAAAGACGGCGCCGCCGCGTGGATTGGGTCAGCGCAGGTGGTATTCAGCGGCGCCACCGTCGCGTACACGGTCTGGACCTTGTTCTTGATTGTGGCGATTCCGCTGCTGTTCAAATAAGGCAGATCGGCGGCCAACACCGTTTGTTGCTGTTGACCAAAGCATGGTCGCTGGCTGCCCTGGGCAATCCGCCTGTCATCAAGCGCATCAGCGTCCAGGATGAAAGCGGCAGCGCGCAGCCAGCGTTCTAAAGAATTGCTCTGCAACCATTGCGCGGTTCGCGAGATTCTTTGGACGCAGATAAACGCTGATAGACGCTGATGTTCTTTTTTATCTGTGTGAATCTGCGTGAATCCGTGTCCAGAAAGTTTGGTTGCGGCGCAAAGCCGCGCTATGTGGACGATCTTTTAATCGTGCCGTGAAGGTTTAGATGTGGTCTCTGGCATAGGCGGCCACACCGGCAATGATGGCTTGCTAGCAGCCAATGACGACCTTGATCCCTTCCCGCCTCTGCGCTGCGGCAAAAGCCTCCGCCGTCTTTTCCAGCGGAAACCGACCGGTCACCAGCGACCGCACCTCCACCTGCCCACTCTCCACCAGCCGGATCGCGCGCGGATAAGTGTGTTTCATCCGCCGCACCAGCTTGATGGTCAGTCCCTTGCGCCGTGCGATTGAGGCGGTGAAGGCCGTCCGATCGTCCGCTGGAATCCCGATGAGGATGACCTTGCCACCCGGCTTGACTGCGACGACGGCAGCTTTTACCGCTTCGTCCTCTCCGGCCACTTCAAAAGCGACATCAACCCCTTGCTTGCCGGTCAATGCCAAGATCTCTTGAGCTTCCGCCTGATGCGGGTCGGCGGCAAACACTTGCGCCCCCAGCGACCGGGCCGCGTCAAGGCGATGTGGGACGCTGGGCAAATCGGTGGCGAAAAGTTGCGTCGCGCCCGCCGCTCGCGCGACCTGCAACGTCAGCAGGCCAATCGGCCCGCAGCCGAACACGCCCACCGTCATCCCCGGCTTGATATGAGCCAGGTCAACCGCGTGAATCGCCACGCCCAACGGCTCGAGCATCGCGCCATCCGCATCCGTCAACGAATCGGGCAAGGGGTACAGACAGCGCGTCGGCCAGGTCACGTACTCGCGCAGCGCACCGTCGTTCTCGGCGTGACCGGCAAAGCGCAGCTCGAGGCAGAAATTCGGATGGCCGGCCTGGCAGTACTCGCACCATCCGCAGGCGATGGCCGGGTCAACCGCCACACGCCGTCCATCCTCCGTCACCCCGGCAAATTCGTGTCCCAGCACCAGCGGCCTGGCCAAACGCGCGTCGCCGATGCCGGCTTCGGAAAACCAGCGCAGGTCGGAACCGCACACGCCGACGGCGGTCACGCGGACAAGCGACTCGCCGGGGCCAGGCGCCGGAATGGATTCTTGATGCAAGCGCAGGTCGCCTGCGCCGTGCAGACGCATCACACGCATCGTTCGAATAGATTCGGTCATGTTCACCTCCGCCGGCAGTATAACACACCCTTCGCAAGAGTGAGCAGTATGCTATAATCTATCGTATAGGTAGGGTCTGAAGGAGGTGCGCATGCAAGTCAAGCTGGCATATGGCCGCAACGGCCTCACGGTGAATTTCCCCGATTCCGTAGAAGTGGTCACCTCCCGCTTTGTGCCCGGCCTGCCCGACGAAGCCGCCGCGATTCGTGACGCGCTGCGGCAGCCCATCGGCTCACCCGCGCTGGCGGCCAAGGTCAGGCCGGGCGACAAGGTGGTGATCGCCCACAGCGACATCACGCGCGCCACGCCCAACAACCGTATCTTACCGGTGCTGCTGGCCGAACTGGAAGAAGCCGGGGTAGCCCGGCAGGACATCACACTGCTCAACGCGCTGGGCACGCATCGCCGCCAGACCGAAAGTGAGCTAGGCGCGATGCTCGGCGAGGACATTGTGAGCCGCTATCGCTGTATCCAGCACGACGCCTACGACGATGCCGAGCTGGTGTCGCTGGGCCGCACCTCGCTGGGACATCCGGTGCGGCTCAATCGGCATTTCGTCGAGGCCGACGCGCGCATCCTCACCGGCTTTATCGAGCCGCACTTTTTTGCCGGCTATAGCGGCGGGCCGAAGGGTGTCCTGCCCGCGCTGGCCGGGGCGGAAAGTGTGCTCACCAATCACGGGCGCCAGATGATCGCGCATCCCCAAGCGACGTGGGGCGTCGTCGAGGGCAATCCCATCTGGGAGGAAATGCGCGAGATGGCGCTGCGAGCCCATCCGACGTTTCTGCTCAACGTCACGCTCAACACGCACCGTCAGATCACGGGCGTGTTCGCCGGCGACCTGCTGGCCGCTCCCGCCGCCGGCTGCGTGTTCGTCAAGCAGAACGCGATGGCGCCGGTGGACACGCTGTTTGACATCGTCGTCACGACCAACAGCGGTTACCCGCTCGATCAGAATTTGTACCAGGCGGTCAAGGGGATGAGCGCGGCCGGCCAGATCGTGCGCCAGGGCGGGGCCATCATCATCGCGGCGGCGTGCGAAGACGGCTTGCCCGATCACGGCAAGTATGCAGCCCTGCTAAAAGAAGGCCGCTCGCCGCAGGGCGTGCTCGATATGCTGGCGCGGCCCGGCTTTTGCGAGCAGGACCAGTGGCAGGTGCAGATTCAGGCCATACTGCAATTACGCGCCGAGGTGCACGTCTACAGCGACCATCTGACCGACGAACAAATCCGAGGAGCGCTGTTCCAGCCTTGCCGCGACATCGAGGGAACCGTCGCCGGCCTGCAAAAGAAATATGGAGCTAATGCACGCATCTGCGTGATGCCCGAAGGTCCGCAGACTATTGCGTATCTTGCGCGCTCGGCCTGACAGGTTATCCAGACCTGTCAGGTCTTTGCCTTTTCGCCCTGCGTGGCTTACAATCTTACTCGGGCACACGGAGGGGCCACAGCCGATACCACTACGTGGATTTTGATACGACGCGGCAGACCTTTAGCACTGCGCCCGACAGATGCCACATCTCGCACGTGGTGCTGGATAGCAACTGGGAAGCCAAGCTGGCTGAGACGCTGGAAGAGATGGATGAGGTGGTCTGCTACACCAAAAATCAAGGGCTGGGCTTTACCATCCCGTACACGCTCAACGGCGAAGAACATGGTTACATGCCGGACTATATTGTTCGCGTCAAACTCCCCTCTCCCGTCGTAGACGGGGGAGGGGTTGGGGGTGGGGGCGATGTGCTCAACCTGATTCTTGAAGTGAGCGGCGAGGCGCGCAAGGACAAGGCCGCCAAAGTCGCTACGGCACGCAACTTGGGTGCCGGCGCTCAACAACCACGGCGGCTATGGGCGATGGGCGTTTGTCGAGATCACCGACCCGTGGGATGCCAAAAACACGATCCGCGCCATGTTGCGCGGTGAAGCCGTAGATGGCGGTGGGCCATTGTTCAAGTAGCCGTTGCCACGAACAGCAAGGAGTGCAAGATGCGTATCAGTCATATCGAGCTTTACAGTTGGAAGAATTTTCGCAAGGTCAGCGTAGATTTGTCTGACCGCGTGTTTCTGGTTGGGCCGAACGCTTCAGGCAAGTCCAACTTTTTGGATGCCTTGCGGTTTCTGCGCGACTTGGCCGTGCCAGGGGGCGGGCTGCAACGCGCCTGTGCGGAGCGGGGCGGCGTCTCCAAGATACGCTGCCTGGCCGCGCGCCAGGACCCTGAAGTCGGCCTCACGATCGAGCTAACCGAAACGGACAAGACTCTGTGGCGGTATGAGGTCAAATTCAACCAGCAGACACGCGGCAATCGGCTGCCCACACTGACGCGCGAAGCCGTGTACAAAGATGGCGCCCTCTTGCTAGAACGGCCCAACGAAGATGATCGTAAAGACCCACCACGCTTGACTCAGACGGCGCTGGAACAAATCAATCTCAATATTGCCTTTCGCGATGTCGCCCAGTTTCTCGAAAAGGTTTTTTATCTGCACCTCGTGCCGCAAATCATCCGCAGCGGCGGCGAGTGGGGCGGGAGCAATGGCCTGGCAAACGCCTATGGCCGCAATTTCCTGGAACGCCTGGCGAAAACGAATGAAAAAACGCGGGGCGCTCGATTGAGGCGCATTCGAGACGCCCTGGTGATTGCCGTGCCGCAGTTGCATGACCTGAGCCTGGAGCGCGACGAACGGGGCGTGCCGCATTTGATCGGCGCGTACGAGCACTGGCGACCACGCGCGGCAAAGCAAACGGAGGAACAATTCTCGGATGGCACCTTGCGTTTGCTGGGAGTGCTGTGGGCTTTGCAAGAAGGAGAAGGACCGCTCTTGCTCGAAGAGCCGGAACTCTCGTTGCACACAGGCGTCGTGCGTCGCTTGCCCAGCTTGATTTATCGTCTGCAACGTGCTCGTAAGCGGCAAGTGCTTATCAGCACGCACAGTACTGAGATGCTATCCGATCACGGGATTGACGCCAGAGAGATTCTCATGCTGACACCCAGCGTCGAAGGCACTCACGTCAAGCCGGCCGCCAGCGTGCCGGAAATCCAGGCTTTGATGGAAGCTGGGATGAGCGCTGCCGAAGCCGTCATCCCGCATACGGAACCAGAGAAAGTCGAGCAACTGGAGTTGTTCTCGTTATGAACACCATTCCCGTGAGCCTGGTGGCCGAGGGGCTGCTGGATGAGCAAGTCCTTCGACAATTAATCGCCCAGACCGCGCGGCGTTTTGAACCGAGTGTCTGTTATGGCAAAAGCGGACGAGATTTCGTGGAGCGTAACATCCCGCGCTTCAACCAGGCTGCCCGCTTTCAGCCTTTTATTGTCCTGGCAGATTTGGAAAGAGACGAGTGTCCGCCAATCTTGATCCAGCAATGGCTGCCAGAGGGTACGCATCCCAATCTGGTACTGCGGATTGCCGTCAGGATGGTTGAAAGCTGGCTCTTGGCAGACCCCCAGGCTCTAGCAGGTTTCTTGGGTGTCTCTCCGGCTCTTGTGGGTTTTCCTCGTCAACCCGATCAAGAAGCGGATCCCAAGACTGTGCTCGTCAATCTGGCGCGGCACTCTCGCTTCCGTTCTATTCTCGCAGACATTGTCCCTGCACCGGGAAGCACCAGTCGAGTCGGCAAGAACTATGTAGGACGATTGACTCAATTTGTATTACAGGAGTGGAGTGTAGATCGTGCTCGCTCAGTCTCGCCTAGCCTGGATCGCGCTGTTCGCGCGTTGCAGCGTTACTCGCCCACACTTTTCTAGTCACGCCTTGCGCGCCAGCCATCAACAATCACGGCGGCTATGGGCGATGGACCTTTGTCGAGATCACCGATCCGTGGGATGCCAAGAATACGATTCGCGCAATGCTGCGCGGCGAGCGAGGCCCGATGATGTGGCCCGATAATGAATTATCGGGCTGAGACCTGAAACGCGCTCAAGCGCGTTGGGGAATAGCCATCGAATTCATTCGATGGGGTTCATCCGACGGGGTTCATTCGACGGCTTGCGCCCACCGGCCCGATGATGAATCATCAGGCTGACACACAAAACGCGCTCAAGCGCGTTGGGTCACGGGGCTAACCTGCTTTAGCAGGTTTCATGTGTCAGCCATCGAATTCATTCGATGGGGTTCATCCGATGGGGTCTATTCGATGGCTATTCGATGGCGTTCACCCGTTGGCGTTCATTCGTTGACGTTCATCCGTTGGCCCGATGATGAATCATCGGTCTAAAACACAAAACGCGCTCAAGCGCGTTAGGGTCTGATTGGCTTCAAGGGGGATACCATGGCCTTCTGGCGACTCTATTATCATCTGGTGTGGGCGACCAAGAACCGCGAACCTCTGATCAAGCCCGAGATCGAAAAGAGGCTCTATGCTTACCTCGTGCACAAGGCGGCTGAACTGGAATGCTACGTGTTCGCCCTCAGCGGCTGGCATGACCATATTCATCTCATCATCGCCATCCCGCCCAAACACGCCGTCGCCGACGTGGTCAAGCATCTCAAGGGAGCCAGCTCGCATGATCTCAATCATGCCGGTGGGCTCGATTATGAATTTGCGTGGCAGCGCGGCTATGGGGCCTTGAGCCTGGGCGAACGTCAGCGGCCACAGGCGGAAGCCTACGTGAACGACCAAAAGGCACATCACAGCCAGCAGACGCCCATCGCCTGGCTCGAACGCGACAATGACCTGGACGAAGGGCCGCCCGACACCGGCATTCCTTTGACCCCCGTCCCCGCCATCGCGCGCGAACCACAGGCGACGTATGGCGTGGAGGGAGAATCGCCGTTCTAGCAGCTTGTCGGAGAGACAGCTTATCTCCGAACTCGATTTGCGGTAAAATTGCGGCCAACTGAACAAATCTGATGTCTTTGACAAGGAACAACGCTTATGGCCCGCAAATTCAAAACGGTTGATTATGAACAATCCGG
>CAYGWJ010000029.1:0-7819 GCA_964353405.1 uncultured Anaerolineae bacterium | reverse complement strand
CCGGTCTCTTTCAGCCCGCGCAGGTTGATCAGTGTGATGACGGCCAGCAGCGCCAGCGCCAGAGTGACCCGGTAGGGCCACAACACCGGGAACGCCGAAGCAATGGCTGCGACGCCCGCCGTCAGGCTTACCGCCGCGGTGAGCAAATAGTCAATCAGCAGCGCGGCGCCCGCCACCAGCCCCGGCCCTGTTCCCAGGTTCGAGCGGGCGACGATCCACGATCCGCCGCCGGACGGATAAGCGTGGACAGTCTGGAAATAGGATAGGGCGACGATGGTGAGCAGAGCCGCGATGGCCAACCCAATCGGCCAGGCCAGCAGCAGCCCCGCGCTCCCGGCCACGACCAGGCCGAGGTAGATTTCTTCGTTGGCATAGGCGATGGACGAGAGCGCGTCCGGCGAAAAAGCCGCCAGCGCGCGTACCTTGTTCAGCCGCTTTTCTGCCAGTTGTTGGGTGGGTAAGGGAGGGCCGATAAGCAGGTCTTTGAGTGAGCTTGGCATTGACTAGCCTAAAGAAAACACCCCCGGCCTTTTCCGAGAAGCGATTTTATTATAGCTCAACGGTTGCCATAGTCAACTATAAAGTAATATCCCCACCCGGCCTTGGCAATCCCCACCCCGATTTCGGTATGGGCGTTACTGAGCAAGTCTCGGCGATGCACATCGTCTGGCGGCGTCTCGTTGTACCATAACGCGACCGCGCCGGCCGGATCGTTGGCCTGCGCCCAGCTCTCGCTAACATAACCTGTGTAGCCGGTGCGACGGATGCGCGTTATGGTGTCTGAAAGATCAGAGCCGGTATGGTTACAATAGCCGCGTGATGAGCAGTCATTGGCTTGCCCCTGCGCCGCTTGCGCCAACAAGGGCGAGACCTTGTAGCGCTTCAGCCCGGCGTCCGCGCGCTTGTCATTGATGATGCTGAGAACCATGTTCGGCCACGCAGCAATATCGGATGGAATCGAGCCGGGCGTAGCGGTGGGCATGGTTGGGCCAGTTGTTGCGGTGGCGAGTGGTATTGCCGTCGCCTGACTCGTCGGCGCAGGTTGGCTTGTTGACGTAGGCTGGCTGGTCTGCGCGGGCCGAGTCGCCGGTGTGGGCTGGCTGATCGGCGTGGCCGTGTTCGACGGCGTGGGCGGCACAGCGGCGACCCGGAAAGTATCGAGCGGGATGACCAGGTTTTGGCCCAGCCTAACCAGCGACGGGTCGCTGATGCCGTTGACGCGCGCTAGATCGTTTTGTGTCAGGCCAAAGGCTTGCGCGAGGGTGCCCAGCGTGTCGCCCTTTTGGACGACGTGAACCACCCAGTAAGCCGACTCGCCCTCGAACCGGGGGCCGGTCGGCAGGTCGAGTGTTTGGCCGGCGCGCAGCGATTGGCTGTCGCCCAGGCCATTGGCGATTTGAATGGACGCAATCGAGGTGTGATACTCTTTGGCCAGGCCGATCAGCGTGTCGCCCGCTTTGACGGTGTATTGAATCTTGGCCGGGGTCGCCGTCGGCGCAGCCGTGGGCGAGGGGGCCGGCGTGGACGAAGGAGTTGTAATCGGCGCGAGTATAGCTGTCGCTTCAGGCGTGGCAGATGGGGCCGCCGCCGTCGGCATGAGCGCGTCCGGCGGCTGGGTGGGCATCGCCGTCTCGACCACCGGTTGTGTGTTGCAGGCTGCCAGCAAGCTGACCAGCGCCAAGAAGCACAACCAGGATTTCATACTCGCCTCCAACAAGAAACGCCTCTGCGCAGAGCAGAGGCGCGGATCATACCCCTGGAGCGAGTCGAACGCTCATCTAAGGCTCCGGAGGCCTTCGCTCTATCCGCTGAGCTACAGGGGCACGCAGAAAGAGTTTACCACATCGAGGCAGAATCGCAAGTGTGAGGCGTGTCGGGATGCGGGACAGAGTTGTGTGCGACCCGTTCGCTCGAAACTGTCGCCCGCCCGGGCGATGTAATCTGTCTTCAGCCATCGCAAGTTCGGGTCGCTCGTGTCCACCATGCAACGCTCATCGGGCGTCGTCATAGATTTCCTCGCGCCGCAGGGTCCCACCCAAATAGCGCCCGCCGTTCAAGACAGGCCATCTGGCTAAAGATGGTTTGTTGGCGTCTTTCGTCTCGGTGTAGAGCAGGATAATTTCTACTTGCCCCTCCGCCAATGGAGGCAGCGGCTCCATCCAGATCAATTGATGATTGGGGCCAATACGGGCCTTGGCTTTGATCGCTTCCATTGCGCACCTTTTCACTTTATCATACAGCGAATCAAGTCGGCGCGCAAGCCAAGCACGCCTCACAAGGGCAGATGAATCTCTATCGTCGTTCCTTGCCCCGGCTGCGATTCGATGCTCAACCAGCCGTCGGCCAGCTCGGCGCGCTCGCGCATCCCCAACAAACCATAGTGCCCGGCCTCGGCCAGCTCGCCGGGCCGGTCGGGGATGACAAAGCCGGCGCCATTGTCCGCAACCGTCACGACGACCTCAGTCTCGGTGAAATCCACCGTCACGTCGGCGCGGGAAGCGTTAGAATGCGCGGTCACGTTATGCAGTCCTTCTTGCACGATGCGGTACAATGCAATCTCTCGCTCCGGCTTGAGCCGCTTGGGTGTGCCCTTCACCTTGAACAAAGCGGTCGGCGAGCCATCGGCGCTGTTGGCGTCACGTGTCAACATTTCCAGCGCTGGAATCAGTCCCAGGTCTTCGAGGTAAATCGGGCGCAGATCGCGCGAAAAGCGGCGCACCTCCTGGACGATTTCGGTCGTCATGGCGCGCAGCTCGTTCAGGTGAGTGGTGCAAGCTTGTGGATCACGGCCCAGCGCCTTTTGCGCCATCTGCACCTTTTGGTCCAGCGCAATGAGGCTCTGCACCGTCTCGTCGTGAAGCTCGCGCGCCAGCCGCTTGCGTTCTTCTTCCTGGCCCTGCGTGAGCGCGGCCAGATAGCCGCGCATTCCGGCCTGGTACGATTGCACCTGCTCGGCCATTTGGATCAGCGTGGTTTGTAACTCTTGAATTTCGGCAATCCCGCCCACCGGCGCTTCGATGGCGTTCAACTCGCCCCAGCCCAGCCGCGCGGCTTGCTCGTCCAGCGCTTGCAACGGGCCGACGATGCTCCTCACGCCAAAGAATAGCGCCACAGCGGCCAGCAACCCGGCTGCCAGCAAAACGAATTGTAACCAGGGGCTGACCACGTCCACCCAAGTCTCTTCGACCACCAATCCCCAGCCAATCGGGTCTACCACCGTATAGGCGATGATGTGTTCCAGGTTATCCGGAGCCAGTGTGCGGAAATATGACCCTGACTGCCCGCGCAACGACTCGGTCGCGCCGGGGTGTTGGGTCCAATCTTGGCCGATCAGCGCTGCGTCGGTATGATAGATGAGCTGGCCGTTGAGGTCCACCAGGAATGCAGATGCTCGCTGGGTGACCTGCAATCCGCTCACGAGGGAGGGAATGCCGAGTTGTTGCGGGCTGAGCGCGCCAACGGCAATCACGTTGTGCCGCGCCGAGGGGATGGCGATAAAGAGGACAACGCCACGTGTAGGGGCATCGTCTTTCAGGGGCGAAAATACCGGGCCGGGGCCGTCGCCCAAAAAAACCAGCAACTCTGGCACGAATGGACGTTGCGCCCAAACCTCGTTCGAGGGAGCGCCGGCCACGAGTTGGTGCTTGGAATCAAAGAAGGCTACGCCGCCGTCAAACTGCTCAAAGAGAAAATCCGATTCAGATACCAGCTGTGTGAATGGCACATCGTCGGACGTCCTGTCGGCCAGCGTTCGAAGCGCCATGATTTGATTAAAGACGCGCTCGGCCAGTCCGGCCGACGCCGCTCGGACAGCGCGCACGTTGCGCTCGCCCACCAGCCGCCGCGTCTCCTCGCGCGAGACCTGGAACGAGAGTGTGCCCAGAAGCGCAGCCGCGATCAGGGGCGCCAGCAGCAAGACAACGATCAGTCGCAGCGGTAGTCGTCGCATTCGATCCGCCGTCACGTCAGCCGCAGCATGCCGCTGATCGACAGGCCGTCGTGGATGCGCTTGATGATGGTGGCGAGCAAGGGCGCGATGGATACAACTTCAGTCATCTCACAATTCCTCGGCGAACGATGAACTGAACCGATGAAACACCGCGTAACCCAGCGCGAGGATGATGATGGCCGTTATCGTCGAGCGCAGAAAAAAGTCCATCGCCGGCTGCGCGCCCCAATACAGCGTGTCACGGTACGAGGCGACGATCGAGGCCATCGGGTTGAGCCAATAGATGAGCCGCTGAACCGGCCAGGTGATGCCGAACAACACTTTGGTTTCGGGTATGGTGCGCGCATCCCACAAGATGGGTGTCACAAAAAACCACGCCAGCATCAGGACTTCCATAATGATTTGCGTGTCGCGGTAATAGACGTTGAGCGTCGCCAGGATCAGCCCGATGCCGATGGAGAAAATCACCTGCACCAACAGGACGACCGGCATGAACAATGCCCAGGGCGTGAGCCTGACGCCGAAGGTCAGCGCCATGCCAAAGAACACGGGCAGCGCAATGAGAAAGTTGACCATGTTGGACAGCACCGCGACGAGCGGCAGAACCTCGCGGGGAAAGTAGACTTTCTTGATGAGGTACCCGCTGCCGACGATGCTGGCTGTTGCGCCCACGACGGACGCCGAGAAAAAGTTCCAGGGGAGGATGCCGCTCAGGACGAACACCGGATAGTGCGGGATGTCCGGTGGGGCGCGATTGATGACGGTAAAGACTACCGTAAAGACCATCATCATCAGCAGCGGATTGACCCACGACCAGATCATGCCCAGCGCCGAGTTCTTGTAGCGCACCTTGAGGTCGCGCGCAATGAGATTCCGCACCAGTTCGCGGTAACGCCACAGTTCTGCCAGTTGTTTCAACATTCAGTGTGCCTGTCGTGTCGCTGCTTCTGTCATGGCCTGCGCCTGCGGCGAGGTTCGCCGCCCGCGCACGGCGTCATAGATGTTGAGCAAGTGCGCGCCCGAGTCTTCCCAGGAGAATCGCTCGACGACGCGTGTGCGCAGCCAGCCGCCCAACGCCCGCCCGTGTTCCGGCGCGACGACCAGTTGAAGGATGGCAGCCGCCAATGCCTCCGCGTTGCCTGTGGCGGCATAGATGCCGTGCTCGCCCAGGTACTCGCGGCTCACGGGCGTGTCAAAGGCCACGCTGGGAAGAGCGCACGCCATGTAATTCAACAGCTTGCCACAGCCTTCCGTTTCCGAAATCTTGGAGGCCACTGCCACATCGCCCATACGCAAATAGCGCGGAGCGTCCTCATAGTTCACTTTCCCGGTGAACGTGACGTGGTCAGCCACGCCACGTTCGATGGCCTTCATGCGATAGGTGTCCACGCCGGGAAAGCCCATCATCAAAAAATGAACGTCACGCCGCACGCGCTGGATGATGCTGGCTGCTTCCAGCAGCAGGTCTGTGCCTTGATAGGGCGCGAGCAGGCCGAGATAGGCCACAACCGTCCGGCCTGGCGGTATCCTCCATTGCGCTTTGAGCGCCGCCACCTCCGGCTCGTCGGCAAGTTCGCGCGGGCGGAACACGTCCGCGTTGACACAGTCCGGCACAGCCTGGACGCGCGCCGGGTCAAGCTTGAACTCGTGCACCAGCACATCGGCCGCATTGCGCGAGCTGGCGAGAATGGCACACGGCATCCGGTTGATGCCGTCTTCCAGCCAGCGGAAGAAGCGATGCCGCGCGCCGCCGCGCCGCAAAAAGTGATGGTCAATCATCTCGCTCGTCAGGCTGCCCTGAAAGTCAAACACCATCGGCGCGCCGGTCAGCCGCGAAACCAGGCTGCCGATGAGCGCACCTTCGTGCATGTGCGCGTGAATCACGTCCGGTCGAAAGCGCAGCGCCGCCGTGAGCGACGTCCACGCTAGCAGCGCGTCGAAGGCGAACTTGTGGCGCGACGAGCCGACCTCGTAATCGGCGTGCCAGAGCGTGGGCGGCGTGCGGATAATGTCCAGCCCGTCCACGTTACGGCCTTTGTAATACGTGACGATTTCGACCCTCTGCCCGGCCTTGCGCAAGATGCGCGCTTCTTCCAAGATACGGATATGGCCGCCATAGTCCGAAAAGAAGGAGGTCGGGGCGATCATTAGAATACGGTAGGACATGACAAAACCCAAGTCAAATCTCGAACGCGGGGAGGCCGTTTGACATTTGAGAATTGAAATTCGATATTCTCTTTAGCTTGGCCGGGCGCGACAGGCGCTTGATTTTAACCTCGCGCCGCATGGCTTCAGAACGATCAGGCAAGTTTTCAAAATACACCAATTTGACCGGGCGGCGCAGGCGAGTGTAACGGCTCCCGCGCCCGGCGTTGTGAGTCGCCACTCGCTTTTCCAGGTCCGTTGTCCAGCCGGTGTAGAACGTGCCGTCAGCGCATTCGACGATGTAACAGTAACACTCTCTGCTTTTGACCTTTGACATTTCAAATAAGAGACCTATTTTTTGCGCTTTTTGTCCTGCTGCGAAGCGGGCGGTTGCCTTTGCGGCCAGACCAGGTTGCCCAACATCTGGCCCATGCTGATCTTGGGCATCTCGGCGGCGCTTTCCCAGTTGGCTCCGGCTGAATCTCGCAGCCACTGGTCGCGCGCCTCGTGTGCGCCAGTGATGAGTTGGGTCAACTGCGCTTCATCCTCGGCCAGGAGCGCCGCGCGCGCTTCACTCAGCCTGGCGGCACACGTCTCTAACCAGCGGGCCAGGTTCTCGCGGTTCGCGCGCGTCGCGGCGATCACGCTGGCCGGGTCATCTTGCGCGCTTTGCGTGGCCTGGGCGAACCCCGGCCCAGCTACGCGGCGCATATCGCGCCACGAGGACGCTTCCGCCGCCGCACTCATCAAGAGTGTGCCCAGCAGTCCTGGCAGTCCCTCGACCGCTGTCACCAGCCCATCATGTTCGGCAGCATCGGAGAAAAAAGGCTGCGCGCCGATGGCCGTGGCCAGGCTTGACACCAGATCCATCGCCGAGGTACTGGCCTTGGCCGAAGGGACGATGCAGTACTGGGCCTGTTTGAAGAGCTCTGCGCTGGGTTCGGTCACTGGTTTGAGTGGGTTCAGGACAGGATGTCCAGCGATGAACGAGATGCCTTCGGGCAAAAGCTCATCGGCCCACGCCAACACCGGGACCATGAGCGGAGCGGTGGAGGTGACGACACAGCCTTCCGGCAGACTTGCGGCGATGGCTCCGAGCATGTCGCGCAGGCGCGAAAACGGCTCGTTCAGAACGACGAGCGCCGCATTCCTGCAGGCGTTGGCCGCCCAGAGTTCAGTGCGCTCGACCGCACCCAATTGCTGCGCGCGACGAGCCTCCGCCCCGTCGCGATCCACGCCGACGACGGTGGGCGGTTGTGCCGTCTGGCGCAGCGCCAGTCCCAGCGATATGCCAAGAGTGTCCAGTCCAATGAGGGTGATTTGAGCCATGTGTGCCTCTCAAATGTCAATTTTTAATTTTCAAATTTCAAATATCAAAAGGGGCGGGCCACCCATTGATCGTTCGGTGAGGAGTAAATCAGTTCAAAGCGGCGACCGTCGGTGATTTGGACGATGAAGGCCAGCCCGTCGGGTGTTTGCCATGCACGCTCGACTGATTCGACGCTCAGCCGCTCGTCGTGCCAAGTCAACGCGACGGGCCGCTCGGCATACCGCGCGCCGGAGTAACACTCAACTTGTACCATTTTGGACTTTGGACAAACAGTGCACAAATGGCTTTCGGGCGAATTTTGTCCTGGTTGTATGCCATATATGGCGAGAGTTTTTCGATGTTCCGCCATATCTGGCGTTAGAATTCACGCCAAGCGGCCCCCATCATCCAAAAGT
>CAYGWJ010000028.1:0-6733 GCA_964353405.1 uncultured Anaerolineae bacterium | reverse complement strand
TGTACGGGATGGCTGCTCACGGCGGATTGCCAAATCCGCCGCTGGATTTGGCAATCCAGCGGGAGCATGCCGTACATGCAACTGGAATTCGCTCTAAGCGAGTTCTCACTCAACTCCGACATAGAGATGTGATCTATCCTAGTTGGGATGAGCAGAACAATAGATATTCCTTCAAGCTGAAGAACGGTGATCTTGTAAGATTGCCCGACAAGGCTGCTGGAAACTATGTCTTCTATAGCCGCCGGACTGGGACTCCTGTCTATGTGGGAGAGACTGACAATCTTAAGAGACGACTTGAGAACCACTGTAGAGTTTCCGGAACCAGCGTTTTCAAGCGGCGTTGGGTACGCCACTGGATAGAGCGGTTTCCTATCGAGTGTACGGGGTGACCACTGTGGTGGTGGCGGATTCGATGATGAAAGGCCTTGATTATGTAGCCTGTGAAATACGCCGTTATGTTCACTCGCACGAAGCGACCCGTACATGCAACTGGAATCCGCTCTAGAGAGGAGCAAAACGCGCCATGGATCAAGTTGCAAGTGCAGTGCTGGATATTGGCTTTGCCAGGGGAGTCTGGGCGGACTCGACGTCCCAGCCAGCGGATAACGCATTCCGCCAGTTGCGCGAGGAATGCCAGGCTCAACACGTGCTCTATGATGCACAGCCGCCTGGCGTGCGGCGAATGCTCGATGAGCAAGCCCGTAAAATCGCTGAGGCGCTTGTGCAAGGCCAACGACAATTGAGCTTTGCGTTGCCAGAGCAAGTGTCCATCGAAACGCCGGGTCGCAACGGCCAAGGCTGGCTCAGCGTGCCGGCGGAATTCCGCAAGCAGAATGTAGTGGGCTTGCTGGGCCGTCTGCCTGTCGCCGTGCGGCGGGACATTCGCGCGGCAGTTCGCCAACGCTTGAACCAGCTCGAGCAATCGAGTCATCCGGCTGTGGTCGTGAGCGCCCGGCTCATTCGATACGCTGCCGTCAGGTACATCGTCCATGACATGCTGCCAACGGGCAGTTCTACCGAGGATGAGGCTAGACGGTTTTACATGCCTCAATGGGTTGCCTTTGACGACGAACGCCTGCTCGCCCCTTCAGTTCAAGAAGCAGAAGCGCGCGTTGCTTCCATGCAAAACTATGTCAGCACGCTGCACCTGGCGGTCTCGCTCGCGCCCTACATCTTTGCCGATGAAGAATATCAACGCAAGCGTTCGGGGATGCTCGTCCAGCTCATCAACCAGGGGCGGGCGTTGGCGCGTTACCAGATCGGCATTGTCATCGGCAAGATCCATCGCTATGCGGAAGCCGGAGACCTCAACCTCGGCTTTAGCCTGAGCCTGCCTTACTTTGACGACCAATCGCTCGAAATGAAAATGTACGATTTAAAAGTCATCCCCGCCGGGCGGACGATGTTTGTCCCGGCATTTGTCGTGCTCGCCGCGCGTCGAGAGCAGAACCGGCTGCAACAGGACGCCTGCCTGAGCGAATCTACTCGCATGCATATCCTTTCGGAACTCAAGGCGCTTGAGCACGCCTTTGAGTCTGCGCAAGTTTAGGAAAAGGTTGTAACCATGTTGTTGTCTATTACTCTCTTGGCTGTCATTGTGTTCCTATCGTACAAGATCGCCCCACGTGAAAACAAAGAACACGCGCACGTGCATGGCGCGGGACAGATCGGCCTGCTGGCCGCCGTCGCGCTGTTTGGCGTGGACTATTTCACCTCGTACTTTTACGCCACGGGCGAGATGATGAGCGCGCTGCATCCTTACGGATTGCAAAAGTATGCCTACATCGCCGTCGGCGTGATTGCGCTGGCAAACTTTGTGTTCGGCGCGCTGTACATGTATTCGCTGGGGATTTTCAACGAGGGCGGCGGCTCGTACACGGCTTCGATGCGATATCTCAAGCCGACGTTGAGCCTGGTCGTCGCCGTCGTGCTGATTCAGGACTATACCCTCACGATTGTCGTCTCGGCGCTTTCCGGCGGCGACCAATTGCTTTCGATCTTGAATTTGTACGGCAGATACTGGTGGCTGCACTTTGGATTGGGCGCGGCGCTCGCCTCGGCCACCTGGTACATCACCATTCGCGGGCGCGGCGAGTCGGCCAAGGTGACGTTCACGCTGCTGGCTATCTTTATTCAACTAACGGTTCTCATGGCGATTGGATTGTTCATTGCGAGCCGCCGGGGCATTCCGCCCGTGGTGACTGCCGAAGCGACTCGGGTTGTGCCGCTCAGCCAGGCGTTGTATCACATGCTGACCGCTTCGATGAAAGGCATGGTGGCGCTCTCCGGCCTGGAAGCCATGTCCAACGGCATCCAGTTTGTCATCCATGAAGACGTCAGCCTGGTCAAGTGGGGCAAGCAGCACATGCCGCGCTTCAACTGGCTGTGGAATTTTTACAGCGGCAAATCGGGCATCGGGCGATTCGTTCAGACCTCGTTCCTGTTTTATGGCGGCCTGACAACCTTCTTCCTGGCGTTCTTTGCCATCCGCTTCAACGTCTTTGATGGGACACTGGGACGCACGCTCGTGGGCAACCTGTCCTTCATCGGCTTTGGGCAGATTCCAGGCGGCCAGGTTTTGTTCTGGACCTATCAGGTTTTGGCCGTTGTGCTGTTAGCGGCGGCTTCGATGACGGCGCTGCAGGATGCGCAGGCCACCGAGTGGCGTGACGTCGCCATCGGCGAAATCCCCGAAGTCATCGTCTACCGGGACCCGCGCGGCACGTTCACGCGCTCCGTCACGATCACGTTCGGCGTGGCCGTGTTCCTCATGTTCGTCGTGCGCGGGCAGACGACGCTGGCCGTGCCCTACTATGGCGTGGGCGTGTTCATGCCCATCATGGTGATGGGGCTGGCCATTCGCCAGCACCTCCTCAAGCACTATACGGGCGCAGTCCGCTCTTGGGGCAGCCTGGGTGCGGGGCTGGCGGCTGGAATGGGCGCGCTCGTCTTTGTCGGCCAGATCGTCGGCAAGTGGAGCGAGGGCGGTTGGGCTGTGCTGATCTCGTTCAGCATCCTGGCCCTGGCGGCGCACGCGATGCTGCTTTCGCCGCTGGGCTATCGCGAGCCAAAGCAGATTCATCGCATCGTCCGCGATAAGGCGCGCGTGCAAGGCGCGATGGCGTCCATCGTCGAGTGGCAGTCGCTCAAGATGCAAGAATACCGCTACGGTTTGCTCTTTGGCATCTCGCGCTTCTTTGAGTTGTTCGGCGTTCGCCGCCCCATGCGTTACGATCCTCCGGCGGTTGCCGGCGAATACGACGATGCGCTGCACGTGGATCATCCCGAAGCGCGCTCGTTCCTCGATCAATACATGTCCACTTTACCCGAGCCGCAGCCACGGTTGGGTGGTCAGCCCCGCCAGACTGCCGAGCCAGAGCCAGGGCCGGCGGCCTGAAAGGTTGAAGCACAAGCGGGAAGGTGATGAGCCTTCCCGCTTTTGTTGTGTGTGAACTAGAGTGGCAAACTGCCAGGTCAGTCGCAATTAAGCCTCGCCCGGCGCATCTTTATCGGGCTTGTGGGGTTTATCCTTATGACGCCCTTGCGCCAGAGCTATGTCGGCCTGGCGCGCATAGACTGACGCGGGCCAGGTATCCAGCACGGCGTTGAACTCGGCAATCGCCTGCGCCTCCATGTTCTTGCGGCGGTAAGCCACACCCAGGTTATAGTGAGCGGCGGATTCGTACTTGACGCCCAGGTACCCCTGACCAGTCTTTTCCAAAACAAACTTGAAGATGGAAATCGCCTGGTCGAGCGCGTTGCGTTGCAAAAGGGCCGTGCCTTGATTGACCTGCACGATCAAGCGACCGGTGTGATCGGGCCATAGGCGCAGCGCCAGCGCATAAATGCGGTCAGCTTGTGCGAATTGGCCGCGTCGAGCCAAAAATGTGCCCAGGTCCACCAGCAGGCGCACCCGCATCGTCACCAGGTAGATGACGATCAGCAGGAGAATCGGACTCACGGCAAAAGGAGTGAACGCAGTCAGTGCCACGGCGACGAGGGTAATGGCCGTCACTTCGAAGGCAAACTGGATGGACAGTCCTTCGCGCCGGAACAATGACAACGCGCCAAAGACCACAACGAACAACAGACCCTCCAGCAAGAGCAACATGGGCAGATTCACGTCAGCCTCCAGCGGTCAGTCTCGATGAGGGACAGTATACAAGCCTTGCGCCGCATGTCAAATATCACGTTTGGCCTATGTCAGATGTAATTCGTCACCTGTCGGTTGTGATGGTCAACTATTGACTTATTGCGGATTGGGGCGCATAATATACTTGATTCTAACCTTGCCGACATGACCGTCGAATTGCTTTCAGCATTCTCCTCTGTGCGATTTTGCGCGAATAGTGTAATGTCTGCGAACCCAGGCCAATCTGAACGCACCTGCCCATGTCAAAGCCGGTGGAGCAGGTCCTTGTCCCAGGTTTACGGGCGAAAGGAGGTGGCTATCGAACAGAGCAGTGTACGGTTTAGCGCAGCGGTTGCAACAGTGGCTCGACACATTCGACCGAACTCTCGATCACATCTTGACCTGCATGTGAAACTATCACAAGAAGGAGAGAACCAATGAATTCCGTTTTTGCGCTGCTGATCGGCGGGGTGATGATTGCCTTGGGCTATGGCTGGTATGCCAGGACCATCAACGCCAAGGTTATTCAGCCCGATGATAAAAAGGCAACACCCGCCAAGATGTATATGGATGGGGTTGATTTTTCCCCGGCCAACCGTAACGTGTTGTTTGGCTACCAGTTCAAATCCATTGCGGCGCTCGGTCCAATCCTGGGGCCCATCATCGCCGTTCAATGGGGCTGGCTGCCCGCGCTGCTATGGATTGTGATCGGCACCTTTTTCATCGGCTGGGTGCAGGACTATAGCAGCATCATCATGGGCGTCCGCGAAGAAGGCCAGAGCTTTGGCGCATTGAGTTACCGGCTCGTTTCACCTCGCGCCCGATCCCTGCTCATCACGTTCATCTACTTTTACCTGTGGCTGATCATGGGCTCGTTTGGCGTCCAGGTCGGCTTTAACTTGTTCACCAACCCGGCCGTGCCGTTGGGCGTCCTGATCGTGATCCTGGTCGGTATTCTGGCCGGC
The DNA here is from genome assembly GCA_964353405.1 of uncultured Anaerolineae bacterium. Classification (GTDB taxonomy): domain Bacteria; phylum Chloroflexota; class Anaerolineae; order Fen-1058; family Fen-1058; genus JBGLNJ01. The sequence goes on along the minus strand of CAYGWJ010000028.1, from coordinate 1,636 downwards.
CAGATGACCTACAAGTGGAAGCAAGACATTATCCTCACGTCCGTCATCACCGTCGTGCTTTCGTTCGTGGGCATCTGGCTGGGGACGCAGCCTTTCGCCAAAGATTTGTTCAGCGCGCTGTATGGGATCGCGGGCGGCAAAGCCAGCCCCACGCTGTTTCTGACGGTGACACAGGCCAGGTTCTGGGGCAGCGTGTTCGTCGTCGTCATCTGCTACTTTGGCGCGGTGCTGCCGATCTGGCGTTGGGCTCAGCCGATCAACTATGTGTCCTTCTGGATTGTGACGCTGGGCATCCTCGGCGGCTTGGTGGGCATCCTCATCTGGCATCCTGGTATGGGTGATTTCCCCGCCTTCCGCACGTGGGACGTGGCCGGGCTTGGGCCGCTATGGCCGATGCTGTTCGTCACCATCGCCTGCGGCGCGATCTCGGGCTGGCACAGCCTGGTGTCATCGTCCGGCACAGCCCGCCAGCTTGAAAAGGAAACTGACGCGCTTTACGTGGGCGGCGGCGCCATGTTCCTGGAAATGTTCTTTGCCATCGTCGCCTTCTTGACGGCGACCACGGCGTTCGGCAGCTACAAGGGCTACACGGACGCTGGCGGCGGCGGCGCGGCGGCCAGAGTCTTTTCGACCGGCCTGTCCAACTTTATGAACCAATGGGGGCTGGACAACCTGCTCGGCAAAGGCTTTGGCCTGGCCTATGGCTCGATCTTTTTGACCCTGATGGCCCTGACGATCATGTACCTGGTGGTGCGGTTCATGCGCGTCGCCAGCTCCGAGGCGTTGGGCGATCGGTTCCCCATCATCAAGAATGTCCACGTCGGCACGATCATCGCGCTGGCGTTCACACTCGTCCTGATCTGGATAGTGCCCTTCCTGCAGATCTGGGCCATGTTCGGCGCGGCCAACCAGTTGATGGCTTCGTTGGCGCTTTTGCTGGTAACGCTGTGGCTGATGTCCAAGGGGAAGAGCTATATGTGGACGTTCATCCCCTTTACCTTCATGTTCGTCACCACCATCGCGGCGCTGCTCTACAAAGCCTACGAAGCATTCTTTATCTACCTGCCCAGGTTGGCCGACCCGGTCAAGAACAAGATTGCAAACGTGGGCGAGTTCACCGCAGCTTATGTGATCATCGGCCTGGTGGCCCTGGTCCTGGTTGTCACGGCCTTGCTCCTGGCCTGGGATGCGCTCAAGGCGTTCCAGCGTTTTCGCACCGAGGCGACTCGAGCGCCGACCAAGGCGTAATCGCTGACACGCTGACAGGGTGATTCGTGCAAGCGGACAAGGTGACTAGGCAATGTCTGGTCACCTTGTCATGTTGACTCGATTGGGAGATAATACGTGCCGCCCATTCAAATCGAAGTGATTGCGCCCATCCCTGAAGGTTGGGGCATTTGCCTTTCGTGCGAAATGTTGATGGCGCGCGCGGACCTGGACAAGGCGCCGACCGAGCGCGGGCTGGAAAACTATCCTCCCGAATGGCTGGAGGATTTTCATCGCCTGTCCGATTTTGTTCTTGGCTTGGCGACACGTTACGGTGATCGAATCCTGATTCACATTTGGGACCCGCGCTCAATGCAGGGCATGTGGAAATCCATCCGCTATGGCGTGCGGCGCTACCCAACGTTCATCG
>CAYGWJ010000027.1:0-19818 GCA_964353405.1 uncultured Anaerolineae bacterium | reverse complement strand
ACTGCTGGCGTACAAACAACAGCCCACCGCGGCCGAGGCGGACCGCTTATCCGACACCTTCAACCCACTGTTCTCGAAGGTGACGGGCTATGTCGCTTTGGATGAGCGCATCGCTAGGACGCGGGCGAAAAAAGACACTTTGCTGATGGTGCTGAAGCATCCCGAGCTGCCCTTGCACAACAATGCTTCGGAACTGGCTGTACGTCGCCGCGTCCGTAAGCGCGATGTGAGCTTTGGCCCACGCACGAACGCCGGCAAGAAAGCTTGGGACACGTTTATGTCCCTGGCGGCTACGACCACGAAGCTCGGGGTGAGTTTCTATGAGGATATTTGCGACCGTGTGTCCGGCGCGAACAAGATGCCCGCGCTGGCTGACCTGATTGCACCGCAAGCCGAACAACGTCGGTTAGACGCCTCGTGGAAGGCGTCCTAGTTTTCCACGATTTATTGGGAAGATATGGGCAGCGGTCATTCGCGTGACCCAGGTTGGCTCCCGCCAGCGTCACATTCCGGTTGCTGCGCATCACGCGGTAAAGCGGCTCGCGCGTCGTCTCGTCCCAATCTATCTTGGGTAGACTGATTTGTGGCACCCACCGCGAGGGCAGATAGAGGATGTCGTTCAGTGACCGCGAATACAACACCTCGTCGCACATCTCGGTAGTGTAGGGCAGGACGTTGCTGACCATGAAGCGCGACACGCCCAACCGCCCGCCCAATCGCAACACCGCCGGCAAGTCGGCGATGTTGCGCTTCATCGCCACGAACGCGATCCCGATCTCCGGTCGGGGCAAGTGCGCAGGTGGACGGGCATGGCGGAAGTGAGCGATGTTGTCAATCACTTCTGGCAGGGCCGCGCCCAGGCGCACATCGGCGTAGCTTTCCGGCGTCGCACCGTCGAGCGAGACCCATAACACATCCACACCCGCCTTGATCAACTGGCGCGAGAGGTATTCGGTCAATAGTGTGCCGTTCGTGATCAGTTCCACCGATGCGCCGAGTGCCTTGACCTGCGCTACCATCTCGACCATGTTCGGATGCGCCAGCGGCTCGCCAAAGCCGCCGAAAAAGACGGCGGGCGTGGGCGAGAAATCATGCAGCCCTTGGACGATGCGCTCAAACGTAGAGTCCGTCATCCAGCCCGACGGCTCATCCCACACATTGCGGATACAGGTGCGACATTCCAGGTTGCAGGCGTTCGTCGGCTCGACGTACACCTTGCCCAGGTGCGTCACGGGCTGGCGCAGGTGCAGGCCGCTGGATCGCTTGTCTATGCGGACCTGAACGCCTGGCTCAAGCCCGAAATAGGGAAGCAAATCTGATGGAAACGCTAGCCGTCCCTCAGTATCCAGTTGCGCCCGCAGTTCCGATTGCACAGTCATGATTTGGTCTCCTGCCCTGGTTATCACACATTGCCGTTGACGCAGACGACTCGCCCCTGCCCGCAACCGGCGCACTCGAACTGGATCGTGGTGTGCTCGACGCCAAAGCCAGATCGCAGGCGGCGTTTGAGCTCGTCCATCACCACCTGAGCCTGGCCCAGGCTTTGATCGGCGACGACGACGTGCGCGCTGAGCGCGGTGTGGCCGGAACACAGGCTCCACACGTGCAGGTCATGCACATCAGTCACGCCGGGCGCGCTGCCCATCGTCTGCGCCACATCGGCCAGATGGAAGCCTTCGGGCACGCCCTCTACCAGGATGTGCAGCGACGCTTTGGTCACACGCCACGAGCTGGCGATGATGATCAACCCGATGACTACACTCATGATTGGGTCGGCCAGCGTCCAACCCGTGCGCCAGATAATGAGCGCCGCCACAATCACGCCCACCGACGAGACCGCGTCGCCCAGCACGTGCAGAAACGCGCTCTTGACGTTCAAATCCTCGGCTGCGTGTTCACCGTCCTCATGTTCGTGATCGTGTCCGCCCAACACAAAGGCTACGATCAAATTGACGATCAGGCCGACGGTGGCGATGACGAGCAACTCGACGCTCTTGACCGGCTCGGGTGCCTGCAAGCGACGGTAGGCTTCGATAAAGATGCCGATGGCGACGCCGGCCAGCGTGACGCCGTTCGCCAGCGCCGCGATGACTTCAAAACGGTGAAAGCCGTAGGTGTGCCGGTCATCGGCTGGGAGGGCCGAGAGGCGCAGCGCGCCGTAACTCAGCCCCAGGGCCAGGATATCCAGAAAGACGTGCGCCGCATCCGAAAGTAGCGCCAGGCTGCCCGTCCACAGCCCGCTGATCACTTCGGCAATCAGGATCAACGCCGTCAGCGTCAATGAAATCAGGAAACGTTTTTCAATCGTTGGGTTTTGGTGTTGTGGCATGATGCGCCGATCTCATCTCGATGGCAGCTCCGCAGCACTCGGTCACGCATTGACCACAGCCATCACACTGGTCGTAGTCGAATACGATCTTGCCGCCCAATGGTTCTTGGGCGTCCGCCACGTAGCGGATCGCTCCGCTTGGACAAGCCGGTATCACTTTGCAGACTTGCTCCTGCGCGGGGCACTTGCGCGTTTGATGATGTACGGCTTCACTCAAACACCTCCTGTGATGCCCAGGGCCATCCCGCCAGCCCACAACACCAGGCCAGCAGCAAAGACCCAAACGATATCCCACTTGAAATAGCGCACGGCGACGAACGCGCCAGCGGCCAGCGCCAGCGACGCCGGGCCGACGATGCCCACGCTGCCCAGTTGCAGCAAGACTACCGCCAACAATCCGACGAACGAGGCCAGCACGCCAGCCAACGCGCCGCGTATGGCCCTCAGATTGCGCAGGCGGGCAAAAATCTCAGTAAAGATCAATGTCATGGCAAACGATGGCGAGAACATGGCGAACGTGGCGAGTAGTGCGCCCAACACGCCGCCCATTTTGAAGCCGACGAACGCGGCGGTGATGAGAAACGGCCCCGGCGTGATTTGCCCTAGCGCGATGCCATCAGCGAATTGACTGAGTGTCAGCCATTGATGCGCGTCTACCACGTCAGCCTGAATGAGCGGGATGATGGCCATCCCATTGCCGAACGCGACCGAGCCAATCTTGAAAAACACCAGGCCCATCCGCCCCATGTCCGAGTCGAGCGCCCACGCGAAACCGGCAGCGGCCAGCACGAGGACGATAACGGCGGCAATGGCTATCCAGCGTTTGATGGAAAGCGGTTCGGTGGCCGGCACAGAACGCGCGCCCGGTTTGTTGTTGGCGCTGGGCCTCAGCAGCAGCGCGCCGAGGACGAGCGCGGCCAGCACGATCAAAATCGCGTTGACCTTGAACGAGAGCGCCACAAACGCGGCCAACGCGATGGCGGCCTCCCCCCGGCCTTTGAGCGCACGTGCGCCCATGTCCAGCGTCACGTTGACGATGATGCCCACCACGATGGCTTCCAGGCCCAGGAACAGCGGATGCACCCACGGCAGGTTACCCGCTGCAAAGTAGGCCGCCGAGAGAATCAACATCAGGACGAACGAAGGCGTGACAAAGCCCAGCGTCGCCAGCACAGCCCCCGGCACGCCGCGCAGTTTGTAACCCACGTAGGCCGTAAAGTCCACCATGATCGGGCCTGGGTAAAGCTGAACCAGCGCCAGCCCCTCATTCATTTCTTCTTCGTTCAGCCAGTGATTGTCCAGCACCACTGACTTGAGCTTCTGAAGGATGGCAAAACCAAAAGCGGTCAGCCCAATCCGCAGGTAAGCTAACAAGATGGCGAGCAGGCTCACGTGGGGACGCGAGGCTGCTGGCGTGACCGTTGGCGAAAGAGTTGTGGTCATACAGATTCAATCGCTTCCGGCGGAGTGGCGCGTTCTGCGCTGCGCCATCCGCCACGGACGTATGTTACAGTTTCTCCGCGCACGGCATACACACGACCTGGCCGTTCTTGACGCGAGCGTATCGCTCGACGGCCACCTCGCCGCACTCGGCGCAGGTGAGGGTGTTTTAGTTGTGTAGCCTCACATGACCACGTTGAACAGATAGCCGGTGATGATGATGGCGACCGCGACGACGCCGATGAACACGGCGATGAGCTGCGGCTTGAGCACGCGCCGCAGAATGATGGTCTCCGGCAGGCTCAGGCCCACGACCGACATCATGAACGCCAGCACCGTGCCCAACGACGCGCCCTTTTCCATCAACGCGCTCACCACCGGAATGACGCCCGCCGCGTTCGAGTAGAGCGGAATGCCCAACAGCACCGCCGCCGGCACCGACCACCACGCCTGCTTGCCCATGATGCCCGCCAGCGCGCTTTCCGGCACATAGCCGTGAATGCCCGCGCCCACCGCGATGCCGACCACAACGTACAGCCACACCTTGCCGACAATGTCCTTGACGCTGTCCCATGCGCGGCTGATGCGCTCCGACCAGGTGAGCTTTTCTTCCAAGCCGCCCTGCGCCGCCTGCAATTGCCAGACGAAATCCTCGACGTAGCGTTCGAGCTTCAACTGTCCGATGATAGCGCCCGCGATGATGGCGATGATCAGTCCCGACGCAATGTACAGCCCCGCCACGCGCCAGCCGAACAGACCGTACAGCATGATGACCGCCACCTCGTTGATCGTCGGCGCGGCGATGAGGAATGAGAACGTCACGCCCAGCGGAATGCCGCTTTCGACAAAGCCGATGAACAGCGGCACGGCGCTGCACGAGCAGAACGGCGTGACGATGCCCAGCAGCGCCGCCAGCACGTTGCCGATCCCTTGCCGCTTGCCGCCCAACAGCGCCCGCGTTCGCTCTGGGCTAAAGAACGTGCGGAGGATGCTGATGAGAAAGATCATGCCCGACAGCAGCAACAGAATCTTGGGCACGTCGTAAATAAAGAACGCCACCGCGTCGCCCAGGTGCGAGCCGCGCGCCAGCCGAAGAACATCATACGTCAGCCATTGCGTCACCGGCAGCAAGACCGAATACGCCGCCCACCATACAACGGCCACCACCGCTAGCTCGAGGTAAACCAACATATCCGAACGATTCGGTATCGAACGACGATTGACAGCTTGACTTTCCATCTCTCCATCTCCTCTAAAAGATAACGCTCCAACTTTCGCAGGCAGATCTCTTCACTCATCCCTCGTTATGCCTGGGCCGCTGCTTGCGCCAACCAGCCTACGATGTCCGCCGCAGGCGGGATGCGCCCGGCAGACATCAGCTTCCCATTGATCACCAGCCCCGGCGTGCTCAAGATCGGGTATTTCATGATCTCGGCATACTCGGTCACTTTTTCAATCTCTGTTGTTGCGCCTTGCGCTGCGATGATCTTGCGCACAACGGCTTCCAATCTTTTGCAGTTCGCGCAGCCCGATCCCAAAATCTTGATGTTTACCATTATCCCTCCCGACGAATAATATTCAAACCATCGTATGTGATTTTGCAAAAAAAAGAGCGGCGGTCATGCCGCCACTTGAACCTGGCACTTGGGACACTCACACGCGCCAGACTTGGGCGCCAGCACAAAGGCTGCCATGCGCTTCTGGCTGCTCTTGGGCAGCATCGCCCGCGCCGCATCTATGACGTCATACACTTTGGGCCGCGTCACCTGGTAGAAAATGTTCCATCCGTCGCGCCGGACGCTGACCAGCCCGGCCTCCCGCAGCACGGACAACTGCTGCGAGATGTAGGCTTGCCGCAACCCCAACGTCGCTTCCATGTGGCAAACGCACTCTTCGCCCTGGCGGAGAATTTCCAAAATCGCCAGGCGGGTGGGATGCATCAACACCTTGAACAACACCGCCAGATCATCAAGAGCATCCATCTTGTCCCCCCTCAGTTCTATCATATTCAAATCACTGAATGTTGTTCTACCACCCTACCGAGGACTTGTCAAGCCGCTGTGACTCCGATTGCCCTTCTTTTTTCCAGCGCAGCCCAGGCTTTCTTGGAGCGTAAAGTCGGGATCGCCTTTTGGGCCAGGAACTCGAGATGGCTCACCATGGCGGGAAGCAGGGCAGTGGGGAATCCCACGACGGTTTCATTCTGCCCAAGGTCGGTGGCATCCCGGCAGCCGTAACACCCATAACCGAAATTCAGGCGGTTCTCAAGATACGGGACGATGGTGGAATCCAATATCACGGGCTGTCCACGACGCGCCCGCATGAGGGCCTGGCAATAGCGGTGTCGCTCCAAACGCTGTACCTTGACCAGAGCCTCTGGCGATGCCAGCAATCGCACCCCAACCACAGAGCCGGACAGGCCGAGAATAGACGCCATCCGCACTCCCATTGCCCTGATTTCTTCCACAGAGTTTGTCTTCATGTTTGCTTTGTCTGGGCGGCCTGCAGTTTGGCCCGCCGTCCATAAAACGCGGCGTACTCTCGACGCAGCGCCGCCGCATACTTGGCTTCGACGTTTGGATTGGACGAGATGTAGTTTTTCTGTGCGCGCATCATCCCTAACAGTTCTTCGTTCGTGGCCTGGTCGGAGGTCCGGCCCATCGCCAGCAATTGCTCCAACACCGCGCCCAGGCCCATAATGCCGACCGTGTGCCCTTCTTCGAATCGCAATTGAATCACACTGTCGTCGCTCTTGGGACAGCACGCGCCCGTCACCATCGGTTGACTGCTCACAGCATCTCCCCTGCGCGCCACTCGCGCAGCGCTTTTTCGATCCGCTTCTGGCCGCCATAGCCGGCCGAGATCACTTGCCCGTCCACAGCCAACCCTGGCAGCACAAACAGCCCGAACCGCATGATCTGTTCCAGGTCATCCACGCGCTCGACTGTCGCGTCAAGACCCAGCCGCGCCACGACGGCTCGCACGTCGGCTTCCATGTGTTTGCACGCGGCGCAGCCCGCGCCGATGACCTGGATTCAGTATCTTCTCAAAAAGTAGGGGAGACTTCCGAAGTCTTGACTGGGTTTACGCTTGTCGCAACGTCTTGCCAAGACTTCGGAAGTCTAGTCCCGCGAATTATTGAGATGATACTGGATTCGCATGGTGCTGTTCACACCTGAGCGTGCGCGCTCACCGGCTGCCGGTCAGCATCTCCGGCGCAGACGAGACCTCCCCGCCGTACAGACGCTTCCGCAGGTAGAACGCCACGTTCACCAAGCCGATCATTACTGGCACTTCGATCAGCGGGCCAATCACTGCCGCAAACGCTGCGCCCGAATTGAGGCCAAACACCGCCACGGCCACAGCAATCGCCAGCTGAAAGTTGTTGCTGGCCGCCGTGAATGCCAGCGTGGTCGTCTTGGAATAGTCCGCGCCGATCTGGCGACCCATCCAGAACGAGACCAGGAACATGACCACAAAGTAGATCACCAGCGGGATGGCGATGCGGACGACGTCCAGCGGGATGGTGACGATGAGATTGCCCTTGAGCGAGAACATGACCACGATCGTGAACAGCAAGGCGATCAGTGTCAGCGGGCTGATTTTGGGCACAAAGACCTTGTAATACCAGTCCTTGCCTTTGGCGCGCACCAGGAACAAGTGAGTCAGAAAGCCCGCGAGGAACGGGATGCCCAGGTAGATGAACACGCTCTTGGCGATTTCGCCAATCGTCACTTGCACCAGGCTGCCCTTGAGACCAAACAGCGGCGGCAGGACGGTGATGAACACATAGGCATACACGCTGTAGAAAAAGACCTGGAACAGGCTGTTGAACGCCACCAGCCCGGCGGCGTATTCGTTATCGCCCTTGGCCAGCTCGTTCCACACAATGACCATCGCAATGCAACGCGCCAGGCCGATCATGATCAGCCCCGCCATGTATTCGGGATAGCCGCGCAGGAAAATGATGGCGAGGGCGAACATCAAGATCGGGCCGATGATCCAGTTTTGCAGCAGCGAAAAGCCCAATATCTTCCAGTTGCGGAATACGTCGCCCAGATCTTCGTAATGCACCTTGGCCAGCGGCGGGTACATCATCAGGATCAAGCCAATTGCGATCGGGATATTGGTCGTCCCGACTGAAACGGCAGTATTGAACGCATTGACTGCGGTGGGGAACAGATAGCCCAGCCCCACGCCCACCGCCATTGCCAGGAAAATCCACAGCGTCAAAAAGCGATCCAGCACCGAGATCTGCCCGACGACGCCAGCGCGTTTTCTCGCGCCAGCCGATGCTAACTCAGTCATGTTGTTCTCCTTTTTCTTTTGGATGTGATATGAGTTGTGGTAAGCAGACTTGCTTCTTGCATCTTGCTGTCTTGCCTCTTGTATCTTGCCTCATGCGAGCGCACTCGTCAGCCAGGTCGTCACTTCCGCCTGGTTGGGGATGCGCCCGGCGCACACAAGTTTCTCGTTGATGACCAGCCCTGGCGTTGCCAGGATCGGGTACTGGTGGATTTCGGCATAGTCCGTTACTTTTTCGACGTAAGCTTCCACGCCGAGGGCCTCCACTGCCTGGTGTGCGACTTGCTCCACCTTCTTGCAGTTGTCGCAGCCAGGCCCAAGCACTTTGATTGACAGCATGTTCATTCCTCCAGATCGAGTTTGTACCTGCGAAGCAGGGTTCGGCGCAACGTGCGCCGGTTGTTTCCTTTCACAGTCGGAACAAATGTCAGTGTCCCGATTCGTCCAATAGTTCAGCCCGCAGACCGGGCACATCACTTTGCGCAGACCTGACATCACATCCTTATGCGGGCGCAGCTCGGGTGGCAGGCTGGCAAACGGATCCCGGTTACACGCGCAGCCACCAGCGGGTTTATCGCTCACGGCTACTGCCGTCCTGTGGATAGAATGTTGACCTCCGGTTCCACGATTATCTCGCTCTTGACCGAGTTCGCCACCAGACTGTACTTTTGCGCGGATTCCAGCGCGCGCCGGACGCGCTTTTCGATGGCAGCTTTATCCTGGCCGTCTGTGCGCACGACGATCTTGGGCCGCAGCACCAGCTTGGTAAAGATTTCCGTCCGATCTAGCTCGATCAGCTTGGTGCCCTCTGCGTAGCAATCATACGAGACCAGATTCAACTTGAAGCGTTCCGCCGCCCAGATGAACATCATCATCACACAGGTATTGGCGGCCGCCACGAATGCATCTTCGGGCGTGAACACGCCAGGATGTCCCTGGGCATCCGGCGGCGCGGAAAAATCCATCTCTGGCCCGTTGCCCATTTTGATGTGGCCCCAGTGTTCACCTTTCCAGGTGACGGTCGTGTTATAGGTTGCCGTGCGAGCCATCAGTTCTTCTCCTGACAAAAAGCGGCGTACTCGCGCATGACTGCCTGTGCGTATGCTGCTTGCTGCCCATCGGGTATCGGGTTGTAGACCTTGACGGTCTCTATCAATTCAGCCGTTGTGCCGTCGCCAGGCAACTTGCCCGCATCGTGGAACTGCTCAAAGATGAGCGGCAGCGCGATGAACGTGACCTCTTGCCCATCCACTTGCACTTGTTGAATCGGTATGCCGGAGCCACATGAGCACGTGGCAATCTTGGCCTCCGAATCCTTCACTTTGTTCAGGGCAGGCTCTTCTGAAAGCTCCGAGCCAGCGGAGGGTTGTCCTTGCTGGCGGTCCCACCTGACACCCAACAATTCGTCTACTTGTTGCGCGACTTGATTGGCCACGACGTCTACTGCCTGCGTTCCAGTTTCATTCAACCGCCGTGCTGTGCCAAGATTCGCCTGGATGACATCCGTGACGACGATACTGGCGGCTGGCTTGCCGCTGTACCTTTCCGTGCCGCGCGCCGCGCAGCGCTTGTCGCAGCCGTCAAGCGCAATCGTCGGGTAAAAGCGCGCAAACGCGCGGTCGCCTTCGCCGCCCGCCAGGAACAATGGCAGACAAATGGTCACCGTCTCGTTCGGGCGCAACTGTTCCAAGACCCTGAGCGCAGCCAATCGCGTCACCGTGCCTTCGGCCATCTCCTCGCCGGAGCAGGCCACAATCCCCACTTTTTTCTTCGGCAGGTCAGGCATCTTGACCTCCTTCCGGTTCCCCTCGCCCTCGCGCAGCGCCCTGTGGGTTGGGAGAGGGGTTAGGGGAGAGGGCGTCCACCAACGTCACCACTTCTTCCGCCAGCGCTTGCGCCAACTTTTGTCCGCCTTCGTTGAGTTCGGCAATGCCGGCTGGCTTGAGGTCACGGTGACGGCGGTACACGTCGAGCACGGCCAGGTCGTGCGCCACCGTTCCGCCGGATTCTGCTACCATCTTGGTGGCGCAGGCCAGCTTGCAGCCGTCAATCGTAATCGCCTGCGCGCTAGCCACGTCGGCGCGGGCTTGCTCCTCGCCCAACACCAACAGCGAAAGGGGAATCAGTTGCGTCGTGTCGGGACGCAAGTCCTCTGTCACCACGTACGCGCCCTCGCGCGCTACCGTGCCATAGCTCTTGCCGATGCCGCTGCACGGGACAATCACAACCTTACTCATTTCTTTTTCGTCTCCTCCTCGACCTGTCGCTTGATCAAAGCATAGTAAGCCTCGGCGTCCAACAGTCGGCTTGTGTCATTGTCCCAGTCTGTCAACTCGACAACGACCAACCAGCCCTTGCCATATGGATCCTGGTTGATCAATTCCGGCGCATCCTGCAATTCTGCGTTGACCTCGACAATCGTTCCGGTTACGGGTGAAGGCAGACTGATGTTGACCTTGATCGTCTCGACGCTGGCGAACTCGTCGCCCGGCTTGAGCACTGTCTTGGTTGGCTTGACCTCGGCAAAGGCCATATCGCCGCTGCGCTGCTGGGCAAAATCCGATAGTCCCAGTCGAGCCACACTGCCTTCCAGCCTGACCCAGGCGCCGGCGTCATTGAAATACAGGCTTTTAGGCACGCGAAAGGTGAACTTGTCTACGGTCAGTTCGAGCATCTCTTCAGACATATCTTCTCCGTTATCACGCTGGTGAGCAACTGGGACAAGAGCAGCCACGCGGCGCCAGTTTCGTCACCGGCGCGAACTTTAATCCCTCGTGCTCCACCATGTTGCGCGCGGGATCCAGCACGCGAAATACGGAACGGTCGGTGATACGATAGTACACGCGCAAGCCGTCCTTGCGGTCAGCCACCAGGCCGGCCTTGCGCAACGTCATCAACTGTTGAGAGATGTAGGCCTGCCGGAGCTTGAGCACCGCTTCGATATGACACACACACTGTTCGCCGTCTCGCAGGATGTCGAGGACCTGCAATCGAACCGGATGTGCTAACGCTTTGAGGATTTCCGCCTGGCGACCGTAAGCATCCACAGCGCCTCCCTTGTGCTGTATTCAAGATTCGGAATATCGAATCTAGCCTAGCACCAATAGCAGGATAGGCATAGTGACACTTGTCATCTTTTGAGCATGACACCAGGGGGCATCAAAAAACTCCAGGTCGAGACAGAAGCGCAGGCCGACCATCCAGAATCTAAGTTGCCCAATCAAGACGGCGTGGGATAATATGCCAAAAGCGGGATAGGCGCGGCTTGTTCTGCAAAGTGGGAAAGGAATCGGCCATATCAATCACACCGAGAAGGATTACGCCGACAGCCGAAACGCTAAAAAGAATCAACATGCAGTATTGCCCCCATGCAAGTTGCCGGCTGGGCGGCCAGATTCTTTGCTGCGGACAGGCGATGCTCATGACCACCGCCAACTATTAATCGGCGTGCATTTCGCGGCCCATCGCTTTGGCAGCCAGCCAGGTCATTGCCCCCAGCAGGACGTAGAGCAGGCCGAGGCCGACGATCAAGAATTTTGGTATCGCACAGATACGAGCGAGCGCCAGCCAGAGATTCTGCTTTGCTCCCAACAACACCTGGATGAGAGCATAGTTCTCAACTGAATCAAAAAGAGCCGCGCCGAAGATGGCCCAGGCGAGGATAGCCCCAACGGCAGACAGAAATCCCGATCGTTGCGAGAAGCTACGTAAAGTCAAAACGCATCCAAGAGACATGGCGCTGGAATAGGCGACAAGGAACAAATAGTCTGTGCCCAGACTGAGGCCGGCATACACCCGGCCAGTCGGGCCCCACGACTCTAGCATCTCCCGAGCGCTGGACAGACTACCGGCGAACTCGAAGGACACAATCCCTGATGGTGCAGCCGGCGTGATCAGCGGCCTTCCCAGCACTTGCTGGATGACCATCAGAAGGAGTGCAAAGACCAGGAGAGGCCAGAACGCGACCTTTTGTACTTGAATGTCCATCCACGTGAAGGGATGCCGGGTTGTCATGCTCAACTCTCCTTATAGGTCAAATGGTAGCTCCGCCAAAGCAAGGTCGAGCGCAGTGTGCGCATCGCCGTCGCTATAGCAAGAGTAGCGACTTGCTCACTGCGCCTTCCTCAGCCTGCTTTAACGGTTTGGTTTGCATTCGCAGAGATGTCAAGACCCGCGCACTGCCTGCGGAGTGACCAGAATCGCCACCTGGAAAGCTTCCTGGAGAGACGCCGGGGTCATGCCCAAACCCTTGATACCCTCCTTGTATTTTCGCAGATAAGCCTTGACACGCTTGGGCGGCGGTGGTTCCTGCGAAATCAGGGCGTCGCCGATCAAAACGCCCACGTCACCGCCGTCGGCATCGGTGTTGAAATTCAAAGCGACTCGAGGGCTGTGGGCGATATGGCGCACTTTGGCTGCCGTCGCCTGGCTAAAGATCAGGACGGTCTGACCGTCCCAATGAAACCAGACCGGCCTGGGTTGCGGCGTGTCATGCGAATCTACGGTCGTGAGCCAGATGATTTGCTCTTGGCGGAGGCGACGCTTTACCTTGCGTCCGATTGGGGAATTGAAATCGGCCATGAGTTATTCTCCTTCGTTTGATTCTGAAGACCTGAGCTGTACGAGCTTGGCCACATGATAGAAGTTACAGGTTGGCTTGCGCTTGCTTCAATTCCTCCAACAATTCGTTGGCCGCTTTGATGCTGTTGGGTAACGGCGGATGAGTCTGCGCCAAGTTCAAGCTCATCTGAGCGCAAAGTTGTGCATCCTCACGTTCGACGCGGGTCTGGTGTACCAGACCCAGTGCCAGGTAGGCCAGGATTTGCTGCGCACGGTCGTGGTTCTTATGCGCCCAGTCTAATGCCTTATCGGCGGCCGCCAGAGCCTCCTGAGGTTTGTTCAATCCGAGACAGGTCTTGGCGAGGGCGATATAGCTCTCTGGTAAATAAGTATTAGCTTCCATGTCTTCATAGTGTCGAATTGCCTTGGGCAGATTCTCATACGCCTCGTCCAACCGGCCTTGCTCCAGATACAGCGTACCCAAATCGTTATACACAAACGCGATCCCCCGCCGATGCTCTACCTGTATCCACAACGCCATAGCACGCAGATATTCTTCTTCCGCTTCCCGGGTCTCTTGGTGATCCCGATGCAGCCAAGCGAGATTGTGATGCGTGATTCCCTGGCTGTACCGGTCGTACATACACTCCTGGAGTTGCAGTGCTTCACGAAAATGTTTTTCTGCCTCGTCCGGCCGGCCCAGAAGGCTCAAGGCCGTGCCCACATTGCTCAACGACTGGCTGATGTCATGCGTGACGCCCAATCCCCGGCGAATACCCAAGCTGCGTTGGTGGCTCTCGAGCGCCAGATCAAAGCGCCCCTGCGTGCCATAGATCGCGCCCAAGCTGTTGCACGCGTCGGCTTCTTCCTCGCGTGCGCCCAAAGCTTGCGCGATCTCCAAAGCAGCTTTTCCGTCTTGTTCGGCTTCATCCAGTCTGCCACCGTTATACAACACCGCGCCGCGCTCGGTGAGCAGCCTGGCCCGCGTCAGGCTCTGTTTTGCCCCAACCAATTCAAGCCCTTGCTCCAGCGCAGCCAGCGCCAATTTCAGCTTGCCCCAGCGGCCGTACGCGCAGCCAAGCGCGCAATTGGCTTTGGCCAAGAGCTGCGTAGACTTGCGAGTAAGGTATTTTAGTATCTGCTGGTTCGCTTTGACGGCGAGCGGATAATCTCCAATCTGCAAATACACCGCGCCCAGCTGGTTGTATAGGCGCGCCAGGGCTGCTTTGTCCTTTAGCTTTTTCGCCGCCTTCGAGGCCAGGCCGTACAGCCGGATCGCTTCTTGATGAGTATATGTCTTGGCGCATTCTTGGGCGGCCTGTTCGCCGTGCTGGAGCGCCTCGGCCCACAACTCACCCGCAAAATAGTGTTGAGCGGCCTGGCCCGGATTGGATTGCGCCGCCCAGTAGTCGCCCATGTAACAGTGCAACTCCTGGCGCTTTTTGCGTCGCAGGTTGTCATAGACTACATCCCGAACCAGCGGATTGCTAAACTCGTATCGGTTTCCCTGAGAAGTGATCAATTGCATCCAGCGCAGTCCCGCCAACGCCTTGCGCACATTGGTCTCTGACTCTTTGAGCAAATAGGCCAGCTCGGGCAGGGTGAAGCGCGTTCCGAGCACGGCCGCGGCTTTGATTGCTTCCTGTTGCTCCATAGGCAGCGCGTCCAGGCGGCTGCTGATAATACTCTGAACACGATTGGGAATTTCGACACCGGGCGTCTTGTCGGCAGCGCGCGCAAATTCGCTGATAAAGAGCGGATTGCCCTGACTGCGTTCCCAGACTCGCCTCTGACGATCCGGCGGGATGGTATTGCCGGCAATAGATCGGACGAGCTGCACACTGTCTCTGACGCTCAGCGGCTTGAGAGCCAATTCAGTGTGATAGGCCTGGAACTGGTTCGTAAGCACTCCGGCTATGCGCTCAAGCGCATGCGTCTGGCTGGGCCGGCGGGTCAGGCCGATCAGCACAGGCGAGTATTCGACCAACGCCATGACGCCAAGCAGAATCTCGGCCGAACCTGCATCAATCGCATGCAAGTCTTCGCAAATCAAGACAACGGGCTGAATGGTCGTGAGCCGCCGCACAAACTCGGCCACTTCGTGCGCCAAGCGCTCTGGCAAATGCGTCTTGAGCGGCTCGATTTGATCTTTCCACTCTGCAGGGAGTGGCAAGCCCAGCACAATGGCGAGGAACGGACAATGCTCAATGACCTGCTCGGCGCCGAACATGGCTTCCACCCGGCGCTCCAAGGCTCCTAATTGGGCCTCGCGATCTTCGGCGGCATCCAGGTTGAGGTAGACGCGCAACACATCCGCCCACAGGTGATAGGTCGGTTGTTCCTCCCGGCAGTGTCCTGTCAGCCACAGCGCCTCTTTGGCTTCGGGGCGAGATCGCAAATCGTCTAACAAGCGGGATTTGCCAATCCCCGGCTCACCAATCAATGACATGATACTACCTTGCCCTCGGAGGAGTTGCTCCAGCGTGTCTTGGAGCAATTGGCGTTCCTCTTTCCGGTTGACCAAGTCAGGCTTGGGGCGATAAACCTGTCCTATTGCCACCAGCCGGTAAACCGGAATAGGCTTGGGCTTGCCCTTTAAATTCATTTCTCCCAGCGGCTCGAATTCACCAAACTGCTCCAGCCAGGTAAACACGTCACCCGCGACCCAAATCTCTCCCCACTTGGCAGCCGACATGACACGGGCCGCCAAGTTGACCTCACCCCCCATGATGGTGTATTCCTGGCGGGATTGCGCACCCACGTTGCCGGAAAAGACATAACCGGTCGAAAGCCCCATGCGGTGGCGCAGTGGCTCTGGCATAACCTTCAAGCGGGCTGCCAGCCGCTGGTTGATCCTTTCGAGCGCACTTTGCATGGCCAACGCCGCGCGCGCCGCCTGGTCAATATCGTCTTCATGCGCGACCGGCGCGCCAAAGATCGCCAGCAGCTTGTCGCCGGTCGAATACAGGTCGGTCTTGTTAACGGTGCCGCCATGCGCCTCGATGATGACTTGCATTGTCCCGAAATAGTCCTGCATGGTCTCGACCAGCACATTGGATTGATCCGTGCTCAGGCTATTGGCCAGGTCGCTCAAGCCTGTCACGTTGATAAATAATACGGCCACCATGCGGTGTTCTCCTTCGACTCTCCGACTGTGCGGGCTGTGGACCAGGCGCGGGAGCAAACCTTTGGGCAGGTAAGGCGAGAGCACGTCCAGGCGATCCACCAGACCATTGAGGCGGCGCGGAAGGACATGCTCGCGTATGACGGGGCGTTGCTCCAGCCGGCTGTAACCGCTGGTCATCGGCAAGTGGTACAAGGGCGGCTGGTCAGCGGACCGGGACGGCAGCGGGTAGAGTTCTTTCCAGGCGGTCAGATAGCGCCGGGTGGATTCCGTCGCAACCACTTGCCTTGGCTCTGCGCTGTCAGCGGCCATCGCCGTAATATTCACGTCGTGTCCGGTGATCCAGTATTCCATCTGCGAACTGGAGCCAACGTGTGCGGTGAAAACCCTGCCGGTGTGAACACCGACTTTCATGTGCAGCCTGACGCCCATCGAGGCGCCCAATTTAGCCAACTTGCTCATGGCGCGCTGCATATCCAGCGCGGCCTGGACCGCATAGCGAGAAGTGACCTGGGCAGCACCCACAAACATGCCCAGCAGCGCATCGCCGCCAAACTTGATCAAGTAACCTCCATTGTCGTGCAGGACCCTGACCATTTCGGCAAAGTACTTGTTGGTGATATGTGTGATCTGCTCGGCGCCGGCTTTTCCGCGCGCACTCAACTGCTCGCTCATGGCCGTAAAGCCAGAAATATCGGCCAGGAGCAATGTCGCTTCGATCCACTTGCCCTGCGCCTGGCGGGAAGATTGCGCTTCGGCCAGAATCGGATCAGCACAATAGGTCTGCACAGTTTGCAGCAGCGCAGCCAGGCTTTCCACACATTGCCTGGTGATCTCATCGGTGGGCTTGATGCACAGCTCACGATATAAAGTGTAGGGCAAGTAGCGCTGCGATTCTTCCGGCACCTGACATTCACGTTCCTTACGCGGGGTGTCTCCGGGCCAGACAATGTCCGGGCGCATTCGGCGGCCTATGTAGATCAGGTCACGGATACGCTCGTGACGCTTGAGCAGCGCCACCAATTCCCTGGCTTTGCCAGCCAACCCTTCACCGGGCAGGCTGTCGTAATCTGCCGACAGTTCAAAGCAGAGGGTGCGCAATTCTTCCTGGCTAAATCGCTCGGTGAGGATTTGACGCAGTCTGCTGAGAAGTTGGGCAGAAGAGTCTCGTGTTGCCATGTATGCCATCCTGATTCGTTCGAGGAGGTCGCGGCGGCGCATGAGGAACGCCGCGCGTGACCAAGAGATTCAGTGCCCTGCTGTACGTGTGCGTATAACAACGAATTCGCTGTATAACAACGAATTCGCTGTTCGCCTGGCAGGAAAGCGGCTCAATAGCCTAACAGCGTAAACAGTTTAGCCCAGATTGGCGCGCCATAGCAAATCGGCTCTGTCCCGTTTTGGGCCTTTTCCACACGGGCACTGCATTCATTTGGCGCAGACGATGATGTTGACAGCGCCGCGCTTGTCCTATCGCAGGACGATGGGCAAATATATGGCGCGCGAGATGATCTGGTAGTATCTGCCCTGATTGTCATCCACGGCTACATTGCCAGCCAAGTCAACTACCTGGATCAGGTACTCGGCTGCCTGCGTCAGCGGCACCACGGCCTGCCACTTGTCGCCGCCCTGGGCGCTCAAGTCTATACTCTTCCACTCACCCCGGCCTGTGGTATAGGTCGCCATGACGCGGCAGAGGCCGTTCGTGTCGGTCACCGTGGCCGTAAGCGTGACAGCTGTTGCGCTGGCGATGTGTGTGACGGAGGTGATGAGCGGCGGCTGCCAATCGGTGGAGGTCGAGGCGTACAGCGAGACGTTCACCTGTTGATACAAACGCTGCTGCGCGTCCCGGCCGCGATACTGGCCGGGCAGCACCACGACCCGTTGCTGTGTGCCAGCCAAAGTGTCCAGCCGACTCAAGGACACTATTTGAGAAGGCAACCATTGCGCGTCGGTGATCACGGCTTCCGGCCCCAGCGGCTCGTCCGAGTCACCCAGCCGCGTGATCACCGGATCAAAGGCCGAATAGTGCGTGTAATTACCTCCTTCGAACACAATCCCGCGCACATTGGCATCAACCGTATCCATCAGACGCGGCTGAACCGGCAGGTCAGGGCGGGCCTGTGTTCCGCCGTCGAGGCCAACGTTCAGCGCCTGGTAGTAAATACCGACGGTCGTCGAGACAGGACTAGTCTGTGGATAGTAGGTGCGTCCCTGGCGATCCGGGCAGGGCCCACCTGTCTGCCAGGCAGCCACCAGCAGATCACGCTCGGTGGCTGCCTGACGCATAGTGGGAATCGTCTCCAGGGTGTACATGGGTAGGCCATACAAGACGATTTCGGACATGACTTTTTCGTCGTTAGAGTCAAACTGGTTTCCGGGCAAGCTGGTATAGTAGCGCTGCTTGGCCTGGACGAGCGCTTGGCCAATGGCCTGCTGGTCCCCCCAGGTCAGCTCTTGACTCAACATCAACATCAACTGCTCTGAAAGCGGCAGGCCATCGCCGCCAATGCCATAGCCCGTATTGCCGATCCAGTTGGCGCCGCGCCGCAACAATGTCTGCGGCAGGTCGAGCGTGGTATGCGGGTTGCCATCCTGATCGGGTATGTTCAGGCCCGAGTGACAGCCCAGGGTGAAATAGACTGCTCGGCTCATCTCTGCTGTCGCCGTCAGAATGGCGGTGCTGTTGAGGCCAGAATCCTGTGGCGTGCCCAGCCCCCAGTGATCGGCGTGTACGTTCAACGAGGCCACATCCACCTCAGTCTGCAGCCAGGCCTGGGAGAGGTTGCTGGAATTCCAACTGTCGCCAATCAGCGTCTGCTGGCTGATGCTGCTGCTCGTTTTCATTTGGTCCGAGATGACGCGGCTCACGTCAACGACGAAATCATAGCCGGCCACCAGACTTGTGTTGGCGAAGGTGGACTGGCCGGCCAGAAAGGTGTCAATAAAGGCCATGATCTCTTGCGGCGTTTCGGCCAGCCGCCCCACGGCATAGTCGGGAATGTACAGGTCATGCCCTCGCCAGGAGGTTGGGCTGCGGTCAGCATAAAAGTCATCAGTCAGGAAATAGTTGTTATAGAACGCAGCCCCGGTGGCACTGTTGGGCAGAATGTTCCTCCAGCCCACGTAAGCATACTCGCGGAACAGACTTGCATCGGGCACGCGCCGGAACGGAATCACACGGTCACTCCCGACAATGACGATGTATTCGAGCGCCGGATAACTGCCCAACTCGGCCAGCAGAGTGCCCTTGATCGCGGTGCTGACATCGTTCGCTGCGTCAGGATTGGCGGCGATCCACTGGTTGTACTTGGCCTGCACGACCGGGTCATCGTCCACCACTATGAGCTTGCCACTTACGGTCGGATGAGCCGCCAATTGCCCGAGTTTGGCGATCAAGGCGGTGGTATTCGACGTGCCGTATAGAGCTTGCAGCCGCTCACGATTCAAAAGGATCAGGGTCTTGACCTCGCCAGCGGACACGACGCGCGTGTTGACTTCAAGCGAATAGAGGTTATCGGCATTGTAGCCGCCGTCAAAGCCGAACACTTCGACAAAGTAGGTGCCCGTGTAGGGGCCAACGTTGTAGGCGAGCGTCTTGACCGTCGCGGCGCGATCCGTGTTCCAGGCGCGCGGCGTGTTCCAGGCGCGCGGCGTGCCGTTGACACAGCCATCGTACAGCGTGAGGTCATAGCTGTACACGGCAGTCAGGGTAATCACCACCTGGCTGCTGGGCTGCGCGACCGTGAAGGTGAAATGATCCGTGTCGCTGATGGGCGAGACGTAGCCGGTAACGATCTGCCCGGGCTGCAGCGGCGCGGCCAGATCGCATGTGTCATTGAGTTCGTGGATATCCAGGCCGGGCGCGCCCGGCCATGTCGTGATAGCCAGTGTGTACGGTTGCGTGCTCCACTCGCTGTTAGAGCGGATTCCAGTTGCATGTACGGGTCGCCTCGTGCGAGTGAACATGACGGCGCGTGTCGCAGGCTAGAGAATCAAGGCTTTTCATCATCGAATCCACCGCCGCCGCAGTGGTCATCCCGTACACTCGATAGGAAAC